>CATJZH010000079.1 GCA_949746285.1 uncultured Clostridia bacterium | reverse complement strand
GTTCTTCAATATTTTCATAATAAAATTCCATATTAAAAATTAAATATTTATCTATATTTTCATAACTAGAAGAATCTATTTCACAATAACTAAATTTTTTATTATCTAAGTCAAATTTTTTTAAATATTCTACTAAATTTTTAAAGTCAGCTTCTTCAATACCTAAAATTTCATTTATTTCTGATTCATTATTCTTATATAATTCATCAGTTCCTGAAGCTTCATGTATTTTTTTTGACAATGTTGGTAAATACTGAACAAAAACATTTAAATTTCTATATAAATCATTTAAACTCCTATTACCATCATACTTCGAATATAAAGTTGCCATACCTCTTGGGCATGTTTTATCTGAAGTATAACTTTCTACTTGCTCCTTTAGTATTTCCTCATCACGTTTTTTCATATTATTTATTTCATTCTGTTTTTTCAAATATGAACATAATATTACTAAAAAGATCAATAATATTAATAATATTATTAGTACAAATATTTTTCTTCTATCCTTTTTCATAATTCCTCCATTATTTTGTTACATATAACTCACTAGATGGTGTACCACCGCAAAAATCTGACCATGGCGTTTCAGATAAAAACTCACATTCTTTTTGATTAGCATTATATAATAAGTACCTTTCCTCTGTTGCAAGTATTCCTCTACAATGTGCTCTAGATTGTAATTGTCCTTGATAGTTTGTGTTTGTTCCCCAATGATTTTCAAAATCTGCTACAGTTAATTTTTTAGTAGAGTTATAAATATCGCATACTTGTTCGCACATAGAAGGACTTGCATGGTGTAAGTCACATAAAGCATCTAATTCTGCTTCTGATAAATTAGAAGTGTCTGTTATTTTTCCTCCTGAGCCTTCAGGTCCTACTATATATTCTCTTGCAGCTTCTAATACCAAAACAAATACGTCTTGTGCTTCTTTTTTTGGAACTCTACCAGAAGCTACATGCTTACCAAAATCTGGATACATTTCTGGAACCTTACCAACACCTGCTACACTTTTTGTTAAACCAAATGCTGTAGTATTTCCAGCACCATCTTGCAATACTTCAAATCCATAGGCGTCACCCAAATCATATTTCCCTTCACATGCTCCTTCTTCTAGTACGCCTAACCAAAATAAGAATGGCTCTGGAAATTTTGTATCTAATCCTTTTTTCTCTTCTTCTCCTACATCATCTAATTTCATATAATCTTCAACATTTTCTACAACTGTTTTATCTAAATCTCTCATTATTATTCTCAAATAATTTCCTATTACTTTATCTTGTTGAATTTTATCATCTTCAGTAGAAAGTGCATTAGCTCCAGAATCATCATCTGATATGGTTCTGTAATCCTCATAATTTTCACCTCTATAATCAACAATTAATTCTCTGTCCGTTATTGTTCTTCCTAAGACTGTTCCTTCTTTTATAACTTTTAATCCGTTTACATATAATGATGAAATTGCATTCTCTTTTACTGTATTTTCAGCTTTTAATTTTTCAGTTGCTTTTTTACTTGCTAATTTATGATCTTTTTCTCTTTCATATAATGATTCTGGTATATCTTCTGCATCAACATTTATTTTACCGTTTTCAAAACTATTTGGTGTAATTTTTTCAAAGTCTTCTATTTTTATTTCTTCTCCTTCTGGTGAAGCTGTTTCTAACTCATTTTCCATATCAAATTCTTTATCTGTAGTTTCAGCTTTGAAGCCTTCTACATAAATAACATTACCTGCTATTCCAAATTTTTCGTAATTTTCTGCAAATTCTTTATATCCATATAATGTTTTGTCAATATCTGACCATGGATCATCTTTATCTGTTATTTGTTTTTCAGTTAAATCGTTTATATCTCTATAATTTCCATTCTTATTTAAGAAACTATCTGACCATCTTGTTTCACCTAATAACTTTTGCTCTATTTTTTTGTAATTTTCTTTATCTAAAACTAATATTTTTGCATATCCTACTTTATCTACTTGTATTTTTGTTTCAGTTTTTACTGGTTCTTGAGTTTGCGTTTGATTATTATTTGCACCATTTGTATTTTGTTCATTTGTTGTAGAAGGATTTAATATTCCTGTTCCATGTTTTAAATCTATATTAGTTCTATATACTTCATTTGTTACAGAATCTTTTTCTTTTCCATCATATGTTCCATATTCTAATAGAATCCCTGTTACTGGAGATACTACAGCTTCATTTCCTAAATAACCTTCATATGGTTTTCCTTCTTTTTTACTTGAAGTACCAAGTGGTAATCTAACAATTAGTCTTATTGGTCTGTCTTCCCATGAAGTATCTCTTGGACCACCTAATTGAATTCCTTTATCTGCACCTGTATCCCAACAAGTTGTTATTCCTGTAGTTTGTCCCTCAAATTCCCAGCTTTCTCCACAATATATACTAACATGACCTGAATAGAATAATACATCACCAGGTTCTAATTCACCATTCTTAGCTGCTGTTGTAAAATCGACACTTCCTTTTGGTACAAATGCATCAGCTCCTGCATCTAATAAATCTTGTGCACATTGTGCGAATACTCCACTAGAACTTAATTCTCCACCTTCTCCCAATGCTGATGTAAAGGTTTTTGATCCTTGCAGAGCACCTAATTTTTGTAACATCCATGATGCTCCAATTGAACAATCAGTGTCATGGTTAGAGCCATCATGTGCCTCTTCAAAAGTTTTATTTGGATTACTATGTCCATATATCCAAGATTCCTGTTTATATATGTCAAACATCTTTTGAGTTTCTTCCCACCATTCTTCTAATGATAACAAACCTGAACTACTTGATGTAGTTGAATTATTAGAAGTACTAGATGACGTGTTTGTTCCATCATCTGAAGGAACTGCTCCAACTTTTACAAATAAACTATTTGTATTATCTTCTAATGTTATAGCTTTGGCTTCTTCATCTAGTTTTTGACTAGCCTCTAAAGCAATTCCATTTACTGTATCTCCTCCTTTAGCACCAGCCTCACCAGTTTCTTCAGTTGCAGCAACTGCAATTGCATTTGTTATCAAACTTCTTAAAGTATTTGCTTTATTTGCATCTATATCACCTTTTGAATGTATCATCGTTCCGTATTCATGCTCATTTTTATCTATTGATCTATTTGGAAATCCAGATAATCCTCCAGCACTATCATTTGATAAATCTCTTATTCTTAATACTCTTGAAAATTTTTTCTCATCTAATTTTGTATGTCCAGTTCCATTTTCGTAAATATATCCTTCTCCATCATATATTGCAACATGTCCTCCCACATCACTTATAGCATAATGGGCATCTGCTAAAATATCTCCTGCTTGAAGCTTACTTTTATCAATTTTTCCTGAATGTGCAGCATCAGTTTTTCCATCCCAATCATCCTGTACTAATTCCATCTCTGCACATTTCTTATTCATATATTCAATCATTTTCTTATGGTTCTTTTCACTTCCTGTTGTCTTTACTCCCATTTCTTTTCCACTTTTGCCAAATCTCCAAAAGTCTTTAGCATATGGCATACAGGAATCTCCATTTGATTCAATAAATCCTTCTTTTTCATAAAATCCTGCTTCTACTAACACAGCTGTAACAAAGCTTGAACAATTAGTTGCAGTTGTTCCAATTGTTGACTTTCCATCTTCTTTAGATAAATCTATAAGTCCACTAGCATTTTTATTATTTTCATAATGATATCCATGCTTTTTACAATAATCATAAACTCTTTTTGCTGCATCTGCTATTTTCTTACCAGTTTCGCTTGCTTCATTAAGACTAGAAGCAGAATAAGCTCCAGAACCTATTTCTGGTACTAAAAATTGTAATAATCTTGGTGTTTCATCTGTCAATTCTTCCTTTTCGAAATAGCCTAATTCAACTGCAAGCTCTTTAAAATCTCTATATATGTAATCTGAATCTAATGTATGCTCATTTTCTAACATACTAAATGCATTTAAAGAATCTTGATTTAATGATACTTCTCCAGAATAATCTGATACCTTATAGGTTTTTCCATCTACTTCTGCTGTTATATCTGTATAATCTACAGTATCTCCCTTAAAGTTTTGTCCTTTTACTGTTCCATAATATCCTTCTGAATCTATGCTTTTTCTTAAAGCTGTTATTATTTCAGCAGTTTCTTGTGAACCATCATATTTTAAATATGTATTTTGTAAAAACATTTTTTTAATTTTAGGATTTGTTTCTGTTCTTTGTCCTTCACCTGTTTGATTTACATTTCCAGTTGTCTTTATACAAACATACACATTCTTTTTTATATCATAATCCTTTTCATCTTCAGCAATATCTGGATAAACTGCTTGAAAATCTTTTTGCGTTACTCCATCAATTTGATAAGCTGATAGCATTCCACTTATTTCATTCCACTTTAAATCGTCTGACATGTCAGATATTTTTTGGGTTTTAGCTTTTTTAGCTACTTTCTTTCCCTGTGATGATGCTTCTTCTTGTGTTCCATCAAATAATACATAATCATTTCCGTCTTTCTTATATGTACCATCTTCATTTATTTCATATAATTTATATTCCCCTTCTTTGTCTGGATTACTTGATCCATATGTCTCATATAATGTCCATCTTTCTTTCATCATAATTTCATAATCATAATCATAATCTACAAATTCATTTCCAGGTTCTGATACAAAATATACATCTCTATACCAATGATCTTCTACTTTAGCTATGTAGGGTTGATATATCTCCAAATCAGATACATCTGCTTTTTTTAAATAATCATATATTTTTTGTACATATGCTCTACAAGCTGAACAAGTTTCATCTTTATCTACTTGAGAACATCTTGCTTCTTCTGGAACAGTTATATCGTTTTCTTTTACCCATTCATCAATTCTTTCTTGTGTCCAAGTTCCTATTAATTTATAATTTATTGTAATATAATTAAAAACATTATTTGAATTTCCTGCCATTGCTTTTGAAATATAGTTGTTGTAATTTAAAGTTAGTTCTGCAGTATATGATTCATATCCATCATCATTAGTTTGCCAAGTTATCTGTGTCGTTAAACTTCTAGAAGGCTCTTTATAACTATACAATCCTGAAAAATCTTCATTTTCAGGTACTTCTTCTAACATTTCTTTATATTCATCTAGACTTGATATTGATAATTTTATTCCTCCATCTTCCGCTGCTTCTTTAGTTAATCCATATCCTTTTAATGTATTCAAAACTTCATTATATGTATCAACTGCTGCCTTCTTGTTTTCTTTTCCTTTATCATCACTGTCATATCCATCATCACCAACACACTTAACTTCTATTGTTCCATAATTAAGCTTTTGGGTTTTACTTCCACTATCAATGTCATCCTCTCCTACACCATCTGTTCCCATACAATTTTCAGGACTTTTTATCCCAAAATTATCCATAATATTTTTTGCTTCTTTTTTACTTATTCTCCAAGAATTTAATGAACCAGTAAATCCTGATGTCGCTGCTTTTTTAAAATCATCATATGATTTATAACTATCTCCTATTTTATAATATCCAATTGCTGTATTCTGATCTCCTTCGCCTCCTCCTATTGGATGTAGCATAAGATCTATTACTGTTTCAAAGCTTGATGCCATATCATAAGCTAAATCTGGCATCATTGTTGCTAAATGAACTGATATTAAAAAGTCTATTGGCATTCCATATCTTCCTGTCCAACCATCTAAATTGTATTTCATAGAATTGTTAAGCCAACCCCTTTTTATCTCTAGTTCTTTCTTTTCTATATCTACATTTATACTTCCTAAATTATAAACACTATAATATTCACCTTTATTTCCAATTACACCACCATCTAACCATATATCTATCATTCCTCTTGACCAGAATTGATTTGTTTGCCCAAGAGTAAATAATGAAGCTAAATGTTGACCTATTGCTGATATAGGATTTGAAGCTTTTTGATTAAAGTTTTTAATTGTATAAACATAATTATCTGATACTAAATATGATGATACAAATTGGCTCTCCGCATTTGATATTTTACCTTCATCATCTCTTTCAACTCCATCATCTTCATCACCTACATAATCTGTTAAAAAGCCATATCCTTTTAAATCATATCCCATTTGTTCTAAATAATCTAAAGTCTCATAAATTTCAACATCTTCTACTTGCTTAGTTGTATCTGCTCCAAACCAACTCGCCACAGCATTTCCTACTGATTTTGCTAATTCTTTTATTTGTTCTATAACCATTCCAGGCATTGTTATAAAAAATAATACTATTCCTATTATAACTATTAGTATTATTATAAATACTATAACATACGTCAAAATTGGCAATAAAGCTTTTATTAAAGTTTGCTTTACTGCTTTTTGTTTTATAGACTTTGACAACTTTTCTTGAATTTTTTTCTTTGCTAAATTACTCTTATTACTAACTTGTCTTGTTGAAGACTCACTTTCTTGAGGTAAATCTTCATTCAATTCTTCATTATCATCCATTTAATTTATTCCTTTTATTATTATTTTTATCTATGCATTTTTTATATTTTTTACTATTTCATCACTTGTAAGCCCAAAATATTTAAGCAATTCTTTCCAATTTCCCGATTTTCCAAAACAGTCTTTTATTCCTAGTCTCACAAGTTTTTCAGGATATTTATTAGTTAAAACCTCTGATATAGCTGTTCCTAATCCTCCTATTACACTGTGCTCTTCTATGGAAATTAATTTTTTTGTTTCTTTAGCACTTTGTATAATAATTTCTTCATCAATTGGTTTTATTGTATGAAAATCTATAACTCTTATGTTTATTCCCTCTTTTTCCAATATCTCTTTGGCTTTTAGTGCTTCTGCCACCATCATTCCTGTTGCAAATACTGTAGCATCTTTTCCATCTCCAAATCTTATAGCTTTTCCTATTTCGAATTCAGAATTTTCATCATATATAATTGGTGTTTCTGCTCTTCCAAATCTTATATATACTGGTCCATAAATTTCTGCTGCTTTTCTTACTGCCCATTTAGCCTGAATATCATCTGATGGAGAAATAACTGTCATATTTGGCAAACCTCTCATTAGATTTATATCTTCTAACATCTGATGTGTTGCACCATCTTCTCCTACAGTAATTCCAGAATGTGTAGCACAAATTTTTACATTTAAATTTGGATAACATACACTATTTCTTATTTGATCATAAGCTCTTCCTGTTGCAAATACTGCAAAAGTACTAGCGAATGGAATTTTACCACAGGTAGAAAGTCCTACAGCTGTTGCTATCATATCTTGTTCTGCTATTCCTAAATCAAAAAATCTATCTGGAAATTCTTTTGCAAACATATTAGTTTTGGTTGCACCCGCTAAATCTGCATCTAATACTATTACATCTTTATTTACTTTTCCGAGCTCTACTAAAGCTTCTCCATAACTTTGCCTCGTTGCTTTTTTATTATTTATGTCCATAACATTCCTCCATCATAAAATTTATAGATTCTATTTTAACAATTCTTCTATTGCAAGTTTATATTCATCTTCGTTTGGAGCTTTTCCATGCCATGAAGCATTTCCTTCCATATAAGAAATTCCTTTTCCTTTAGTAGTTCTAGCAATTATAGCAGTTGGTTTTCCTTTGGTTTCTTTTGCTTTACTAAATGCATTTAATATTTCTTCAAAATTATGTCCATCTATTACTATTGTATTAAATCCAAAACTTTCAAATTTTTTATCTATTGGGTATGGATTCATTACATTTTCTATTTTACCATCTATTTGTAAATTATTGTTATCTACTATAGCACACAGATTATCTAACTTGTAATGGCTTGATGTCATTGCCGCTTCCCAAATTTGACCTTCTTCTATTTCTCCATCTCCCATTATTGCATATACTCTATAATCTTTTTTATCTATTTTTCCAGCTATTGCCATACCATTTGCAACAGATAATCCTTGTCCTAAAGAACCTGATGAAATATCTACTCCTGGTATTTTTTTCATATCTGGATGTCCTTGTAAATAACTATCTATCTTTCTAAAAGTTTTTAAATCTTTTTTTGGAAAAAATCCTTTTTCTGCTAAAGTAGCATATAACGCTGGTGAACAATGTCCTTTTGATAAAACTAGCCTGTCTCTGTTTTCATCTTTTGGATTATCTATATTTATATTCATTTCACTAAAATATAATGTAGTTAAAACATCTGCTATTGATAAAGATCCTCCTGGATGTCCTGATTTTGCTGAATATACCATCTCAATAATGCTTCTTCTTATATTTTTAGATTTTTCTTCCAAATCCTTTAAAAAGACAGAATCGACCATATAAATTTTCTCCTTTTTTTATATAATTCTATTCTATTTAATTATATATTATTTACGTTTTATTGGCAAGGACAAAATTTGTAATAAAATAATATTATCGCAAAAAAATAGTTATAATAAATAAAATTTATTATAACTATTTTGGGTTTTATATTATTCCAAATAAATAACCTGAAGGTAAATACCATAATACAATTCCAGCTCCTATAGCATATCCCCACCATGGTATTGATTTTGCTAAATTTATTGACCAATTCCATGCATTTTGTCCTGCTGTTTTTGCGCTATTCCAGCTAAATAAATCTTTTAACTTAACTCCAAAGATTTCTGCATCTGTTAAATCTAACCCGAACACATCTGATAAATCGATTTCCCAACCTAAAATATTTATAATATTACTCATATCTGGTGCTTCATCTACAACAGAAACTTTATATTCTCTTATTTCACTACCTTTAAATTTTACTTGATAATTTTTGCTTTGTCCTACTGGCAAGTCTGTTATCTGAACATATTTAGTCGCTGCTGGTAATCCTTGTTTACTAATTAAATCTATTTTAACAAAAAAATCTTCTGCATTTACATTTTCGTTTGTTAATTTAAAATTCATAAATCCATTAACATTCGAAGCCTTTCCAGAAACATCTTCTACTGAAATACTTTCAGATGTTTCGATGTTTCCCGCCATCTTCACATACATATTTTCTATTAGTCCATTTTCTAGAACATATGATAAAAACATAAATCCTAAAATTCCTAAAGCATATAATAGGAATGTTCTCATTCTTTCCATATTATTTCCCCTTTTATTACATATATAGTATATTATATCTTAAATGGCTGATTTTGTAAATATTTATAAGTAATTTAAGTCTACTGCTATTTCTTTATTTAAATACATAGAATATATATACACTTGTGTCACTTTTTTGTTTAATGCTTCTTCTAGAGCTTGTTTATAAATTTTAAGTTGATTACTATATTTTCCTATTAAAATATTTTCATATTCTACAAAATCTGTTTTATAATCTACCAAAATAATTTCATTATTTTCTGTTACTGCATATAAATCTATAATTCCCTGTACCAAAATTGTTTCATCTTTGGCATCTTCAAAAATTTCATTCGCCATTATTTTTTTACAAAAAGCTTTTTCTTTTTCAACTAATTTAGCTTTTCTTATTTTATTAGCTAAATCAGATTTTAAAAACATGTGTATTTTTTCTAAATTTATAAACTCTGCTTCTTCATCAGATACGATTTTTTTCATTATTAGAGTTTCTTTTAGTTTTTCTAATTCTGCAATATTATATTCTAAATTAAAATCTATATTTTGTAAAAATAAATGCATTAATGTTCCTTTTCTAGCCGATGTAATCTTTTCCATTTCTATAAAATTTGGTGTTACTAAATTTAATTCAATATCTTTGTTTGATAATTCATCCAGTAGTATTAAATCATTTTTCATTTCTTTTACTTTGCTAACTGTACTTTTTATTGGAAGTTCAGTTGCTATTTTTTTATCATATTTCCAATTCAATTCTTCTTCATATTTTTCAAAGTCTGTTACCTTTTCAAAATCGAATTCTCTTATATTAATCTCTTTTTCTTCCTTTTGAACTATTTTATTTTTAGAATATACGTTTATTGTAATTAAATTATCTAGTTTATTATTTAAAGCTACAAGTTCTATCCAATCTAAATAAGATATGTATTTTTTTAAAAGAATTGGATTTATTTTATCTTTATTTTTATATATTTTTAAAAGTTCTTTTTTCTTATCTTGCTCTTTTTGATAGTCTTTTACTGTTCCTGTAATTATAAGCTTTTCTTTTGCTCTTGTTAGAGCAACATATAAAACTCTCATTTCCTCTGAAATGCTTTCTTCTTTTGAAATAATTTTAATTGCATCTTTAGCAGAAGTAGAATATTCTATCATTTTTTCATAATTTATATATTGTGGCCCTATCCCTATCTCTTCATGTAAAAGTAGATTTGAATTTAAATCTTGCAAATTTATTTTCTTTGATGTACTACATAAAAATACTATTGGAAATTCTAAACCTTTACTTTTATGAATACTCATAATTCTAACAACATTTTCATTTTCACCAATTACTTTTGCTGCTGACATATCACTATTTCCAATTTTTAATTTTTCTATAAATCTTATAAAATTAAATAATCCCTTAAAATTAGTTTTTTCATAATCTTTTGCTCGTTCAAATAACATTTTTAAATTTGCTTGTTTCAAATTCCCATTTGGCATAAGACCAACATAATTATAAAATCCTGTATCTACGTATATTTTCCATATTAGCTCAGCTAAACTTAAATAATCACTTTCTTCTTTCCACATATCTAATTTCTTTAGAAAGTTAATAACTTTATTTTTTAAATTACCATCTAATTTTTCTTTAGCTATATTTAAGCTATCATAAAAATTAGAGTTTCTATCACAAAGTCTTATTTGAACGATCTCATTATCTGAAAATGTCCCAATCTCAGAACGTAATACTGAAACTAGTGAAATATCATCTATTGGATTATCTAGAATTTTCAATAAACTTATGATTGTTTGTATTTCCATTGTATCTAAATATTCGTTTGAAGTATCAGAAAAGACAGGAATATTTCTTTTAATTAGTTCTTTTTCATATATTGGTGATAATTTAGAAGTAGACCTAAGTAATATTACAATATCTCTATAAGTTACATCTCTATATCCAATTTTTTTATCTTATACTTGTTCTTTTGAATTTACAATTT
>CATJZH010000078.1 GCA_949746285.1 uncultured Clostridia bacterium | reverse complement strand
TAAAGGCAAGATTATGAAAAAACAATAAAAGAAATAATAACAGCATTAAAAGGTAAAGTACCAGATGAATACTCATATTTGACAATGTGTGAAGCATTGTATCAGTTATTATTAGAGTATTTTGATAGTGGTAAAAATGCAAAGAATAGGCAAGAAATAGAATTAAATGCTTGTAGATATGCAATTACATTTTTACTACCAGCAACACAAAATAGAATTATAAAATGTGAAATTAAATATCAAGCAGACTATTACAAGTTATATGAAAAGTGCATGGCATTTGCAGGAAGAAGGTCGTTAGAACACTTTTTTGAATATATGGAAATGAACAATACTAAAAGGGTACTAGAACGGACGTAAATGCGTTTTAAAACCATTTTTGTTCTATCTAAATAAAATTACCTTTTCAGAGAAACTAAAGTATATAGTGGCTTCTTATCCACCTAGTACAGGTAAATCAGTTTCACTTACATATTGGTCTGCTTGGTTGTATGGAGTAAATAGAGATTATTCAATAATTAGAATGTCTTACTCTGATGACTTAGTTGCTGGGTTTAGTAGAAGTATTAGAGAAATTGTATCAGACAAGAGATACAGAAATGTATTTCCAGAATATCAACAATATGGAGACAACCCATTTGCAACAAAAGAAGTATATAACTGGAAACTAAAAGACAGTACAGTACCAGCTTCACATATAGCAGTATCAAGAGACGGACAGGTTACTGGTAAAAGAGCAAATAAAGCAATGATATTTGATGATATGACTAAAGGAGCAGAAGAAGCAACAGATAGTGTAGTTCATCAAAACTTATATAATAAATGGACAGGAAACTGGATAAACAGACGTGACGGAGATAGTACAAAGTTTGTATTTGCAGGTACAATGTGGTCGCCAGAAGATATACTAAACAGAATAATAGAAGATAGAGAAAAAATATCAGAGTTAATACCTAGCAAGCAATTTAAGTATGTATGGGAAAGTAAAGACGGCTCAACAGTAGTAATAAGAGTACCTTTGCTAGACGAAAACGATGAGACAACTTGTGAAGCAGTAATGACAACAGAAGAAGCAAGACAATTAAGAGATGTAACAGATGATTTTCAATGGGCTTGCGTATATCAACAAGACCCAATACCAGCAGAAGGACTTGATTTTGCAGATGAACTACTAAATCACTTTGACAGATTACCTGTAAATGAAGATGGAACACCAGCATATAGCAATTATTCATTAGCTGTATTAGATACAACAAGACGAGGTAAAGACAATGCTTCAATGCCTATATATAAAACAGACGGAAGAAACTACTATATGATAGACTGTATCTTCAAAAAAAAGGCAATGACAGACTTATATGAAGAAATAATAGCAAAGATAGAGGAACATCACATTACTTGGTTAGTAATAGAAAACAATACAGATACTTCATTAAAGTCATTGTTAGACAAGATGTTAGAAGATAGAGGTATATACTACTGTATCATAACAGAGAAATATAGCACAATTAAGAAAGAAAAGAGAATAAAAGATAATCAAGGACTAATAAGAAAATTAATGTATTTCAAAGACAAAAAAAGCTATAAACCAAATAGTGATTATGGTAGGTTTATGAAAAACTTAACTACATATAGTTTTGATTATCCTAATAGAACAGACGATGCGGCGGATAGTCGGTGCATTATTTGTAACAGAGATAATACTTGAAAGAGGAAAGCCCAATAAACCAAAACCATTGAATAGGAGTTTGTTAGGAATATAGGAGGAAGATATGAAAACATACGATATTAATATAGTTAAAGACATTGAAGAAGGGTGGTACTATGTTTTAGATTTTACAATAGATAGACCTTCAATAATTAGAGAAAGCGATATAGATACGGCAGTAAATTTTGCTAGAGGTTATAAATCAGGAATAGAAGTTAATAGTTATTTAAAATTTAGTCCTAAAATACAAAATATTGAAGAAACAAACGATATAAAGCAATACATTCAAGATAAGAAAAAATACTATAAAAATTTATGGAAATCGGAGGAATAAATAATGGAATTAAAAAAAGATACAAAGATAAAATATGAAATTACAAACACAGAAAATGGAGAGAAAAGTTGGATAACACTAACAATGGAACAAATAGAAGGTAGTGTGCCAAACTTTTATAAACAAGTTCAAAAGGCTTGTGGGTTAAAACCAGAAATAACAGAAATTACAAAAAGAGAAATTGTGGAGGAATAAAATTGAAAAATAACAAAGTAAAAATAGGTTATAAAGAATATGAAATAGTAAAAGAACCAGAAATAATTAGTTTACCTAGTGAATTATATGGAGAGATAAACTATGAAAAAGAACAAATTAGAATATCAAGTAAATATAGCCAGAAACAACAAAATCAAACATTTTTGCATGAATTAATACATGGAATATTTGAAAAATTAGATGTGACAAATTTAAAAGAAGATGAAGTAGTAGTAAATCAACTAGCAACTACATTATATGAAGTTATATTAGATAACCCACATATATTTACTATGAAAGATATATAGAGGTGATATAAGGGAAAATATTTGTTGGAAATGCGAACATTGGGAAGAATGTTTTAAATATAGATATAGAAATAAAGAACAAGAATATATGACTAAAATAAAAAAATCAAAAGATGATTTAGGTCAACTTGTTATTTATGTTCAAGAATGTAATAAATTTTCTTATGAATTTCAAAAAGATATGCCAAAACTCAATAAAAAGCACATGTTAGGTTACATAAAACGGAAAAATGCTAAGAAATTAGGAAGCTGTATTATAATAATATACAGGAGAATTGTTTTTTATGTGAAAGAACAATGGGAAAGAGATACGTGGATTTTTACGGAGGGGAAAGTATCTATATTCTAATCCTCCATTATTCACAAGAGGTCGAAAGACCTCTCCAATATAAATGGAGGAGATAGAAGGGAAGAAAACGAGAATAAAAAAGAGCCAGATATAATTGATGAAACTCTTGATAAAGTAAGAGAAGAAAACGAAGAAAAGTCAGCAACAGCAAATGAAAGAAATCGTTTTAGCGGAAGAAAAGTAATTTATTGTAATTTACAAAAAGATGAACTTACACCAGAGAATATAATAGCAAAAATGCCAGAGATATTGGCAATACATAATCAAAATGTTTCAGATATAGAGTATCTTGATAACTTCTATAAAGGCATACAGCCTATATTAGAAAAAACAAAGAAAATAAGACCTGAAATAAATAATAAAATTCTAGTAAACCACGCTTATGAAATAGTAGAGTTTAAAAAATCATATGTGTTTGGAGACCCAGTACAGTATGTACAAAAGGGAGAGAAAGAAACGCAAAAAACAAATCCAGCTATATCATTACTAAATAAGTTTATGGAAAGTGAAGATAAATCTAGTAAAGATAAAGAACTTGCAGAATGGTGGTACAAAATTGGTACTGGATATAGATGGGCTGACCAAGATAGTCCAGAAGATGAAGACGAAGCACCTTTTGAAATATCTACACCAGACCCAAAAAGAACATTTGTAGTATATAGTACAGGAATAACAGAAGAACAACTATTTTCTTGCTATATACAAAATTTTACTCAAATGATAACAACGCAAGATACACCGCAAGTAGCAGAATATCAAGAATATACAATTTATTGTGAAGATAAAATGATGGTATTAACTACACAATTTGGTAAATTACAATTAAAACCATTATATAAAAAGGTATTAGGTATATTTAAAAAGAAACTACCTAACCCATATCCATTACAAATCAAAGGATTTAGGATTATAGAATATCCTTTAAATAAAAATAGACTTGGATTAATAGAGTTAGTAATTTCACAATTAAATGCAATAAATAGAATAACAAGTAATGAGTTAGATGATATAGAACAATTTGTACAAAGTTTATTAGTGTATATAAATCAACAAATAGATATAGATAGACATAAACAAATAATAAAACTTGGAGCAGTAGAAATAAGTACATCAGACCCAAGTAAACCAGCAGATATTAAGTTGCTTGGTCAGAAGATGGATAATTCACAAGTTAAGACATATAAAGATGGAATATATAATGATGTATTAACAATAGTGGGTATTCCAAGACTTAATGATAAACCGTCACGGAGGAGATACAGGACAAGCTAGATTACTTGGAGAAGGTTGGACTATGGCAGATGAAAGAGCAAAACAAGATGAACTTTCATTTAAAAAGCCAGAAAGACAGTTTTTAAAATTAATTTTAAATATCTGTAACGAAAAGTTAAAAGGTAAATCAGAAAATTTAAAAGGTTTAAAATTAAGTGACATAGATATTAAGTTTACAAGAAATAAATCAGATAACATATTAGTAAAAACACAAGCACTTATGAATTTAATGTCTGCACAATGTCCGCCAGATATAGCATTTACAGTTATTGGACTATTCAATGACCCTAATGAAGTATTTGAAAAAGCAAAAGAATATTATGGAGACGACCTTTGGAAAAAAGCAGTATCAAATGTTATAGGAGATGGTAACGACACAAATGTCGGTAGCATTAAAACAGATGATAAAACAAAGAAAAAGGAAAATCAAAGTATAGATAAAAATATCTCAG
>CATJZH010000077.1 GCA_949746285.1 uncultured Clostridia bacterium | reverse complement strand
TAGCTGGTGCAATTTTATTAGCTATTTTAATCATCGCTATAGGTATGTTTATATATTCTAGCGCACAAAGTAATGTAGAAAGTTCAATAACACAAATGACAACACAAGAAGTTCAAGCTTTTAATAGTCAATTTACATCTTATGAAGGAATGCAGGCAGGTGCAAATGTTAAAGCTTTAATAGGTAGATTATTAGGTAATGCTAAAACATATGAAGATGAAGCGGGGAAGGTTCCAACAGTAGTTTTCAATAATAATGGTACTAGTAAATCAGCAAATAATGCTGAATATAATACAGCTGAAACTGATGGAAATAAAACTTTAGATTATGTGAATAATTTGAATGTTTTAAGACAAGTTATTGATTTGAAACATGAATATAAAGTGGTAATGAATACAGGTACATCAGGATTAATAAATCAAATAACAATATTTTATACACCTGAATAATACTAATAAAAATTTTAAGATAGCTATAAACTATTTTATAGCTATCTTAGATAATATAAATACATAATAAGTAATATATAGTAAGATATATTATTTATTATATATTTATATAAAGAAAGGAAAACATATGGAAGATGTAGTACAAGCTTTAATGATAGCTTTTGCAGTTTTAGTATTTGTAATAGGTTTTTCGGTCGCAATGTATATGTTTTCACAAGTTACAACAACTGCTGAAACTTTAGTTTTTTATGCAGATACAACAGCATATTATGATAATGTTAAAATAGATGAAGCTAATACAACTTCAACTGATTCAGAGATACGAGAAGGAAAAGCTAGAATTGTTAATGCAGAAACTATTATTCCGACTTTATATAGATATGCAGAAGAAGAATTTTGTGTAAAAATATATAATGCTAGTGGAGAATTAATTCAAATTTTTGATTTAGATTTGGAAGGAAAAATACCAACAGCTATTTCAGACCCTAGAGCAACTGCAACTGCACAAACCAAGGAATTAAAAGCAAATTATGCATATAAACAAATGTATAATAATCCAAATAATGCTTATTACTTATTTGGTGCACCTTGGGGAGGAAGTAAAGATGCTATAAAAACAAGAGTAGATTTTTTTGTAAATGGTGATGCTGGATATATAAATGGACAATATGTTAATTATAGTGATGATAGATATAACGATTTCCATGAAGCAATAGATCAACGTAGACAATTTAAAGAAAAATTTATAAGTTATTCTTGGGGTGGAGAGACTATGTCAACTAGAGATGGAGATGTTTTAGTTACAGGAAGCAAACCTAAAGATAAAATAGTAATAATATACACGATGATGAATTAAATTTCAAAATAGATAAAATATAATTTTAAGGAGGAATATATGAGTGATACAGTAATAACAATAATTGCTATTTTTTTAGCAGCTATTCTAATGTTTGTTTTCCCATTATTATCAGTTTCTGAAAGAAGTGATGATATATCTCAGCTTTCTGTTCAAACAGCAACTACAGAGTTTGTAGATAATGCAAGAGCTGTAGGAAAAATAACTATGGAAAATTATACAGATTTAGTAACAACTGTTTCAGCAACTGGAAATACTTTTGATATAGAAATGGAAGTAAAAGTACTTGATGAAAATGTTGGAAAGAAATCAGCATGGACACAAGGAATCGTTATAGGAGAAAACGTATATTATTCTGTATATACTTCTCAAATTGTAGAAAACATACAAAATAATGGTGTTTATGCAATGAAAGAAGGAGATATTTTCTCTGTTAGTGTAAAAAATACTAACAAAACTTTATCTCAAACAATAAGAAGTGTATTTTATTCAATTTCTGGTAGTGATATATATTCTATTGCTGCACAACATTCTGGTGTTGTTACAGCAAATGGTTCTTATTAAAAATAATTAAAGGAAGTTATTAATGAAATTACAAGGTTTTAGTATAATATTTGCTTTAGTTGCTATACCTTTAATATTGGTTTTAACATATTATATACAACTACAAGTAGATACAATAACATTACAAACTAGATATGATTCTAAATTATTAGATGCTACATATGATGCGATGTCTTCATTTGAACTTAATACTGCAAATGAAGACTTATCTTCTGTGTCTGATTCTTTGCGTACAATCATCGAAGCATCTAATAATGTTTTTTTTAATACTTTATCAACAAATTTAGGATTATCTAATGCAAGCAAGTCTTACGTAGAACCTTATATTCCGGCAATATTGTATACTTTATATGACGGATATTATATTTCTGCACCAACTCAAGTTCCAGAATTCTGTATGGATTATGGAGAAAATGCAGTTTCAGTTGGAGATTTAGGTGTTGTGCAAGACCCATCATCACCAAATACTTATACTTATACTAAATTAGATAAAGAAGAGCAAGAAACTCTTCCAGATGACAGAAAGCAAGATCTTTATGCAAGTTATAATACTAATAATGATTATGGACAATTGTTATATTTAAAAAAAGGAACAACAGATAGATATACTACTGATATAAATTATGCAGAACTTAAAACTAAAAACGTTTTAAAAACATATATGCCATATTCAGCAAGATATAAAAATTTACCAGGTGAAACTAATCAATTTGATATAACAGTTGTTTATACTTTAGATAATTATGTTACTATTGAAGGAAAAATTAGAAATATATATTATACAAAATCTGGTTATTTAATTCCAATGGCTAATAATGCAGTTTCTATAGAACCACAGACTTTACTAAATTTCAATGAAAATGACGCACAAGCTGTTGTAGAAAGTGGGCAAAACGTAAAGATAACAATAGGAGATGCAGAATTTGAAAGTGGAGGAATAAGTTATTCTGATTTAACAACAAACTTAAATAGTTTAAAAAATGAATTACTTATTGTTCAAAATGGATTAGCGGAAAAGTATAAAACAAGAAATACTGCAGACCAAAGTTTTGAAGATTTGCTTACTAGAGAAAATAACCTTCAAGGACAAATAAATGATGTCCAATATGCTTTAGACCAAATGGCTGCTGTAATATATTATACAAAAGCAGCTATATTTTCAAATTGGGTAAATAATAATTTAAATAATGCTACTAATGGAATTTTATTACAAGAAAAACATTTAGTAGAAATTTCAGGACAAAGCTATACATCAATAAATGGAACAGAGAATGTTTCATATTCTTTTGCAAATAGTGAAGTTTCAGTATTTGATACACATGGAAATACAAATAATGGTGTTACAGAAATTGCTGTAGATTCACCATATTATAATCATAAATTAAATGTTATAAGAAATTCTATTCAATATAATTTAAATTTAGCAATGTCTACATATAATAGTCAAATGGCACATTCATATAGTTATGAAATGCCAGTAATGCAAAATGAAGAATGGAGTAGAATTTTAAATAATATTTCAATTGTATCTTTTATGCAAGGATATTCATGTGGACTAAAAACATATAATAATTATATGGTGGTTTCAAGTACAAATAATGAAATAACAGTATCTCCAAAAAATATTTATTATGTACCGAAAGACCAATTTAGTAATGAAAGTTCTGAATACCATAGAATTGATTGCCCAAAAGTAATTGGTGATTATAAAGTAAATGGAGGAGTGGCATCGTCAGATTTAGATAATACAGAATATAGAACATTCTCATCTAAAGAAGTTAAATATGATAAGATTAGTACATCAAAGTTTGAATGGATAGGATATATATATGATCATAAAAATCTTGCATGTTATGACTGCATAAATGATGGGAACTACATGAATACTAATATTTTTGATGATACAAATACTACAGATTATTCTAAATATAGAAATCTTAGAAAAGCATATTATATTGCTTTAGGAAAAGAAAAAAATAATTTGTATAAAATGAATGCTATATCTAAATCAGAAGGATATGAAATAATATATAATAATAATGATTCTAATTTATCAAATTCAAGTAATCAGTCATCAAAACCAATTAGTGAAATAAAAGAGATAGAAATTGTTTTAGGTACAATAAAAACAAGAAATATTAGAGAAAATTTAAGATATAAATATACTTTTAATGGAAAAGAAATAGTACAAGTAACACCAAATTCAATAACATCTAATCAAACAATGCTTACTACAGTTGTTTTAACAATAGATTCAAATACTTTTAATACACCAAATGATAATAATTTTAAAATTTCACTTTCAAATTTAGGTATAGAAAATTTATTACCTACAGAAACAACATATTTAAATGCACCAAATGAAGATCCTTCAGCATATGGAGGAAATAAAGCTAAAACAATATTTAATCATGCAGTAAAATATATAAGAGTGATTTATAAATAATAAAATTTAAATAAAATAATAATAAATGGTTAATATAAAATTATGAAAAAGATAAAATTTATATTAACCATTTTTGTTTTAATTATAATATATATATATGTT
>CATJZH010000076.1 GCA_949746285.1 uncultured Clostridia bacterium | reverse complement strand
TATATAATGGTTTTTTCGCAAATTCAATTATATATGATTTGAATCACTTATTCAATTTTTATTTATTTTGTTTCACATCAATTGTAATACTACAAAATTTTATGTATATAAGTTGTTTTTTGTGTATGCTATGTTATATAAATTCTAGCTTCAAAGCTTCTAACCTTAATGACTTTGCTTCTGTACCAATTTTGATATGAGTTGCTTGAACTTCTTTTTGCCAGCCTATATTTTCAACGTGAGCTTGAGCTTTTATAGTATTTCTAGAACTAATTATTTCAATAGCTTCTATTCTCTTTCCTTCTCCAACAGTTCCAGATAAACAACCGTTAGGTACATAATTCGACCAACCTTTGTCTTGAATGTGTACTCTATATTGAATTGGAATATCTGCAAATATTTTTATGGCTTCTATTCTTAAACCTTGTCCTTCTGTACCTGCTACTTGTCCGTTTTCCATACACTCTTGCCATCCTATATTTTGAATGTGAACTTGATAACTTAAATTCAATTTTCCATTTATTTTAGATTGCTTTTTAGGTCTTAACACACCATATACATTTGAATATGAATGTTTTACTAACTGCATTGCTTTTTTTCCATTCCAGTTTTGGTCATAACTACAAAAATATCCTGTTGTTCCTATACCATTACAAATTGCAATATGTCCACATCCTCCGCCTCTGTTTTTATTCCAAACTATTATATCACCTTTTTGAGGTACGAACTTAGGTGTGTTAGGTATCTTATCAAAGTTGTCTCTTAAAGTCTTTATATTCTCAAAATTATCGTAATATGCGTGTGCATCTCCAAATTTACCAAATTTTAAATTGAAAACTTTATCAGCATATAACTTAATTAAGTCTACACATTGAACACCATAGCCACCATCATAATCGACAGCTTTTCCGTTATAGTTTCTTACAAATTCATCAAAATTCATACTATTTGCCCTCCCTCGTAATTCCTTTTATTGCCCAAAATTGAGCTTCTTCTAATTTTGTCATTACTAATGATGTTTCTCTACTTGGCTCACAACTCTTTTCTATCTCATCATAACACATAGAAAAAGTTTCTCTTATTTTTTGTATTCTATTATTCTTTTCTTCATCTACCGATATATATTCTGCTCTCTTATTCATAACTACTTGTCCTCCTTTAAAGTCTTTAAAAATTCATCTGCTTTAATTGCATTGTCTGTAAAACTATTGTTTTTCCAGAATGTTACTAATATTACTGCTAATTCAATCACTATTTCTACTAAACTCGCTATTTCATTTTCATTAACTTTTATTAAATCTAATCCAAAGTGCTGTAATATCATATTTACTATTACTATAATTAACATTATGGTTCTTATTATTGTTCCTTTGCTTATTTTCATTACTCTACCTTCCTTTCCAAATCATCTATTCTATGATTTGCAACTTTTATTTCTTCCTCTTCTACTGCATTTTGTCGTTCTAATTCGTAAACTCTATCAATTACATTATTGTGCTTTTCAACTTTCTTTTCTAACTGTTCTATTCTGTAATTTGTTAATTTATTTGCTGTTAGTACTCCACATAATGAACCTATTAATGTACCAGCAAAGCCTAATAAAGCTACAATTGTTTCATTCATATATTTCCTCCTTAATTAATTGCTTCTAAAGTTATATATGTTCTTCCGCTATAAAGAACCATTCCTTGTGCTCCAACTGTGTAAAGTTGAATTATATCATTTTTATTTATATTAATAAGATAGTTAACTAAATCACTATTAGCCACTAAGTTAGCTGTTGGCTTAGACCCCGTAGTTCTACAAACTTCTACACCATTTTTATAAATTACTAGATATAAGTTTCCTACAGGACTATCATACTTTGCTGACAACATAGCACTTACAAGCATTTTTGTGGCTTCTCCTTTATATTTGATACCATTTCCTTGAATTTCAAATTTGCTTGCATCTGTTGTATTTGCTATAGTACTTATATTTACTAAACTTAATGTATTAGTTGCATTAGTTAAAGTTTGTTCTGTTGCTAGTGAACAAGTGACAATTTCTCTTTCAGCTGGTGCTTGATTTTCTACAATTTCTAATCTGTCAATTATATCTGCCAATCCTAAATCTTGTTCATCTATTGCAGTTTTTATATTGTTTTGAAATGTATCCATAGTAGTTTTATTAAGTTTAGTTACTTTATTTATCCATTCCATTAATTGTAAAGCCATTATTTTTCCTCCTTCATGTAATTTTCTAATTCTTTCTGACAATTTAATTTATTTATTAAAAAATCTATTTGTTTTTGCATTGTTTCCTGTTTTTGTTTTAAATCTTCATTTTCTTCCATCAATTCCTGAATTGCTTTTGTCTGTAAAGCTGATAGATTTAATAAATTTATCTGATAAGTATCATACTCTTTATTGTAATCTACTAGACTTGATAAAACTTCTTTCAAATCTTGTGCGATATATCCAAAATCTACTTTCTTTCTATTATGATTTCTAGGTTTTCTCCATTCGAACTTATTAATTTTGATTTTTCTTATTATTTCTATCGCTTTTTCTTTACATTGTTTTATTCTTTTCTTTAATCTTCTGTCTGATGCATTTGTTTGGACTTCATATCCTTGTACATAAATTGAATTGTTTACTCCATTTGAATACTGGGTTCCCCAAACCTGCAAATTCGCTGATACATCCATTGTGGCATTTCCGCCATAACTGCCACTATCTAATTTAAATAAAGTTAATAAAGTCGAATTATGCACTCCATCTATAATATTGTAACTTTTAGCGTCATATAAAAATAATGAATGAGCATTTGCTACACCATCAACGAAAGTCATTCCATCGTAGCTCCATCGGTTACCATTGTTTAAATATCTATTAATGCCATATCTGTCAAAAATCATTGCATGTTTACCATTATCGTAATCAACATAAAAGTATCCACTCTCTCCATTCACGGAAAACCATTTAGCTTTTATTTCCCCGTTATGAAAAATTCTTAAGTTTGCATCACCAGTACTCCAACTTTCTCCATTAACAGGCATTCCAGCAAATATAAAATCACTATTATATCCGTTACTATCCCTAATTAATAATCCGCTTCTATAAGTGTTATTGTTTTGTGTAAAATCCTTAGTTAGCCAAGAGCGTCCAATGTTATTAGAATAATCTCTCCATAAATTTAATCCTGCGATAATTCCTTTTATGATAGTAGTTGTTCCATCTTTACCTACTTTAAGATTATCTGCATCTATTTCTAATATATTGGCAAACAACTGTATAATAGATTTTTCTACATCTTCTTCTGAAATTTCTTCACCTTTTTGTTTTAAAACTGCTAAATTAATTCCTGCTATTATATCTTCTTTGTTAAGTTTCTTGCTTACTGTTAAATTTATACTATCAGCCATTTGACTAATTGAAGATTTAAGTTCAACTGTAGTTGCGAACTTGCTTGTAAAATCATTTATAACTACATATTTTGCCATTATATTGGCTACATAATTAAGAATTTCTATATAATTCGTACCTTTAGTTAAATTAATTTGTAGCTCTCCTAAGTCCTCTATTATTTCATTTTCAAGTATATATTTATTATCTTCATCATCTACTCCAATTCTTCGTATTATTTGAGCTTTATTATCTTTAATGATATATTCGTCAAATACACCTTTATATTGTCTTAAAACTGTATCTATTCCTAAATCAATAGTTTCTATTTCTTCCTTTATAGTTTCTCCATCTTTTACTTGTCTAGTTATCTTTATGAAACTATCTCCGAATAAATCTACATCATCATCTAAATATAAGTCATCTGATAAATATTGACTGTCAAATACTGTATTATTACCTTCAATATGAAGTTCTATCAATTCTCCTGCCATACAATCATTTAACTGTATTTTTGTTGCTCCTGAAACTTCTCTCGTTAAGTCTGCTACATTTTCTACTTTTTGTGTAATGCTATCGATATCTTGTAACATCTGGCTTAACTTATGTTCATAATCTGTCTGTTCTTCTATAACATCTTCTATTATTCCATCCATTTTGTTTATTTTTCTTTGTATATCTCTGAATTTAATTTTTGTACTATCGGTATTTTTATACTTTGTCTCTGTTTTTGTTAATGCTGTGGTTTCTATTTTTCCACTATATGCACCATTAAAAGTAAATGTATGATTAAATACATAGCTTTCATATTCATTATCTTTACTATCTAAAATCTTTATCTTGTCTCCACTATCTAAATATGGATACCCATAATACTCTGTTTTAAATGGTACATATTTCAATTTTTTTAACTTATTCCATAGTGGATTTATAACCTTTTCTCTTTCTACTTGGTCTATTAAAAAAATATTATCCTCTATTACTAATTCTGTTAAACCATTTTGAACTATACTATTAGCATCTTCTATAGTTGTATTTTCTCCTTCGGTTCCAGATATTCTTAATATAAGTGAATTAACTTCTCCCCATTGTTTATTTTTAGAAAAATCATCAAAATAATTATTACCATCTATAGTTTCTACTACAGTGTTTACGTTTAAAGAAACGATATACGCTTTATTGTCTCGTCCTATTTTTGCAAATCCACCTGCTAGTTTTGCAATACAGCTCAACACTTCCCTACATTTTTCGTTATTCGTAAACGGATTTCCTAATATCATATATTCTGCATTTGTAAAATCTACATTTCCTGCTAAAACTCCTACTTGATTACACAAATCTTGAAATAATACTTTTGCTTTACAAGGATATGTTGACTGGTCTTTATATGGAATATCAAATTTAATCATATAATCGTATCCTGTAAAAGATGTTTTTTCTTTTATTTCTTCGTTGTCTGGTTTTGGTATTATAAAATTTCCAAATGGCACTACTTCTTCGTTGTTATTTATTATCATTCCAGTTTGTACTGATATTTCTTTATTTTCTAAGTCTATTTCATTGTTAGGATTTAATATATTAATAGATATTTTTTTTGCTACTGTTGTTCCGATAAATTTATCATTAACGCAACAATTATCTTCTATAGTAAAATCTATTAAATTATTATTTTCTGTTATGTCTTCATTATCTTCTATAATATGCAATTTTCCTGTTTTCTCATACTGCCCTATGTTTGCTTTGCAGTCATTTTCAAATGAATTACTTACTGAATACCTTTTATCACCTACAATTCTATTAAACTTTGGTCTACACAATCGTACAATTTTCCTACTCCATCAAAATCAAACAATGTTCCTACTTTTCTATCTCCTCTATAACATTCTGCTGTATGCCATTGTCCTGTAAATGGATTAAAAAATCTTACATTTATTGCTCTCATTGGAATATGTGAATAAAATTCTGTTAATTCTTGTTGAAATAATGGTGTTGTTTTTAATATTATTTTATACTTATCTGCTATATAATTTAAATGCATTTTTCCTTTAGCATTTCTTCCAGCTTCTAAACTTAAATCATACCATTCTACCTCGTACCCTTTTAAAAAGTTAGGAGAATAGCCTTCAATTTCTACTAAATTTCCTACTACATATGTTTTATCTATAAATTGTGAAATATATCTTTTTGACCTTCGATTTTCTCTCCTTTATTTTTTCTTTACTTTTATTCTCTCTTACTATATACTTTTAATGAGGTGTATATTTACGAAAAGAAATTGGTAATTTTATCTATTGCCATTTAATATCTTAATATTTATAGGAGGTTGTTTATATGTCTGATAACAAAACTGATATAAATACAAAAACAAATAATAAAGAAATTTTTTTTATGGTGATTGGCATTTTACTTTTTATTTTTGGATTGGGTATATTGTTTTCAAGAAATGACAGTGATATTCATAGTGTTGCATTGACAGGTGATGGTTTAACCGCAATAGACAATTCTCAGTTTGAAATAATAGAAAGTAGTTCTAGTATTTCAGAAGAAGGTACATATACCATAACAGGAAAAGCATAACAAAAGGAAGAAAAAAACTTCGAAGGGTTATTTGTTACTTTTACTATGTATGATAAAAATAATATTGAAGTTCGTTCTACCACAGTTAACACATCAAATTATTTAGGTAATGGTTTATGGGAATTTTCTGCAATAGGCAATGATGCCGATAAAATAGTTACATCTTATAAACTAGAAACCATTTATGGTTATTAACAATTAGTAAATTTTAATAAGTTTCTGTCTAGTAGAAACGAAAGAATATCTTTCATTTCTACTATTTTTATATCTTGTTTTCTACTTATTAGAAATCAAACGCTGGTTCTCCTGTCTGCGTTGTATATTCTTTTGCTCCTTGCTGAACTATTTTAAATATACCCTTTTCATCTGCCACAATTTCTAATTTTTGTGTTCCTCCACTTTGTTGTGACATAGCATTCATTACTGCTTCATACACACCTTGCTTTATACCTTCTATAATTTGGTCATTATTTGCTACAGCATTATGGCTTCCCATTTTACCTACTAATTCTGGTCCTGCTTCTCTTGCCATAAATAATTCACCTTTTGTTGGCAATCCACCATTTGCGTACCATTCAACATTTAATTTTGGCAAACTTGCTGGAAGATTTAATGCATTTAATGTTTCAGCTATCCAGCCACTAGCAGGAGTAGTAGTCCAACTAAAATGTGGCATTTTTATTTTAAAGTTAAAATTTGAAAACGTATCTTGTATTGACTGAACAGCATCTCTTCCTAGTTGTTGCCATTTCTCTTTTGTAAACCATGGCTTTACTTTATCATTCCACCATTCTCGAATAGGATGAAAATTGTTCTTCCACTCATTAAATTTGTTTTCAATTCCTATTTTGGCATTATTTGCTACTTGTTTCCATTTTTCAATAGTAAACCAAGGTGAGATTTTATCATTCCACCATTCTTCTATTGGCTTAAATCGTTGCTTAAATTCATTAAATTTTTCTTCTATACCATTTCGGGCATTATTTGATATTTCTTGCCACTTCTCTTTTGCAAACCACGGAGAAACGTTTACATTCCACCAATCCTCTATGGGTTTAAAACCTTCTTTAAATTCATTAAATTTTTCTTCTATACCTTGACTTGCGTTTTGACCTAATTCTTGCCACTTCTCTTTTGCAAACCACGGAGAAACACCATCTATCCACCATTTCTTTATATCTTTTCCTAGCTGTTCAAATTTAATCATAACTTTTGCTGTCCAATCTATAATAGGTTGCAGTGCATCTTCTCCAAAAATTGGCTCTATAATATTGTCATTAACACCTTGACCTATTGATGTAAACCCTACATTTATCATTTCTCCCAAATTTAATTCCTTTTTATTTGCATATAATTTTTCTTTCCACTCATCAAAATATTCATTCCACCACTTTACTATATCAATAGCTAACTGTATCTCTATGGTGGCTATTGTAATTAATAGTCCTGCTTTTAATCCCATTTTAAATCCACTTTTTTGACCTATTAAAAATCCTCCTGCAAGTCCTACTTTTAAACTTCCTATTAATTGTTTCTTTATATCATTATTTTTTATTCCGTCTGTTATAACTTGTATTGATTGAAATGCAAGCATTACTCCTAATCCAATTGAAATTTGTCTACCTAATGACATTTTTTTTCCTAATTTAGTAGCTTTTAATATGTTTACAATTCCCCATGTTCCTGCTGTTGTTCCTAAAAAAGTCTCCAATAATGTAAATAAGTCTACATCTCCTTCTAGTAAATGTTTTGTACCTTTATATTGAGCAAATATACCTGTTGTAAACAATGTTATTCCAAACGCCATTCTAAACGCATCAGTTTTATTCATTATTCCTAAATTATGCAATAAGTCAGTTACAGCTTTAGATACCTTCCAAGTTCCTATTGCTATTCCTATCATTTTCATAACATCAAGTATTTTTTCTGCATTTGTTAGTCCATCTTTTAATTTCCAACCATCTTCTGTTCGTTCAAATCCTAGCCATTCCATCATTTTGTCTCTAATTTCTGTAGCTTTATTCTTTACTTTATCCATTAAGTTATCATATTCTTTCATAGCATCAAGCAATCTTTGGTCTATTCCTCCAACACTTGCTCCACTTCCGCTGCCTGAGTTCTTATCAAGTGTGATGTTATTTATTTCATCAAATCCCATTAACTGCTTTTTAAGTTCTTTTGCTTTCCCTGTTGCTGTTCCTAAATCACTAGCTAAATCATCTGCTCCAATTCCTGCACTTATATTCTGACTTTCTACTTTAAATCCAAATAGTTTTGCTACCATTTTAAGAAGTTCATTTATAACCATCATAACAGCATTTACATATGGTAAAATTCCACCAAGTAACCCTTGCCACAAATTCCCCATATTTCTCTTAAAAGCTGTTATTTGTGCATTAAATATTCTTAATTGATTTGCTGGACTATCCATTGTTTTAGCAAAATCGCCATGTGCTAATGAGGCTTGTCTTAATACAACAATATATCTAGCAACCATTTTTTCTGCTTGTGACAGTTGCTTTACACTTCTATCTATCCCTAATTCATCTAATAATGGTTCTAGTGATTGCTGTGTTATATCTAAACCTAAATCTCTTAATGGTTTAGTTTGTCCTGATAAACCTGCTCTTAACTTTTGCATAGCATTTTCTGGATTTATATTATATAAAGAAGATAAGTCATATCCTAACTTTGTAAAGTTCTCTGATAGCTTATAAGAATATTCTTCTGCTATTCCCATTGATTTTGACATAGCATTAAATAAAGCTTGGTATTCCATACTTTCTTCAATATTTATACCTAGTTTTTCACTTAATTTATCTTGAAATGCAACAGCTTTTGTATAATATTTACTTGCTTCTTTGTCTAAGTTTCCATATTGGTCAACTGTTTTTCCCATTGAAACATTGAACAAGTTTTGTGTCTCTACAAAATCTATACTTTCATTTGTTGCATCTTTTAGAAAACCTACTGTTTTTCTTATACCTAAAGCTACTGTTCCTATGCCTAGTGCTGTTTTTAGGCTCTGCCCAAAGTTAGATTTCTTACCTACTTTTTGTGTAGATTTATCTATATTTTTAAGTTCTTTGTCAAACTGTTTTAAAGCATCTGTTCCAAAAGCCTTTTCAATATATTGTCTTAATTCTTTCATTGAGCCTTTTACATCTGTTGTTTCTGCATTTATCGCTTTTAGCATTTCTTTTAATTTGTTTGCTTTTGAAGTCTCGCCAAAATTTCTAAGTTGTGTTTCTGTTGTTTTTAATTTTTCGGCTAAACTTAGTATGCTTTGTTCAGTCATTCCCATTTGTTTTGGAGTTTTCTCGATTTCTTGATTTACTTCTCTTATAGGAGTAGAACTAATATTTCTTATTTCACTAATAAAATTAGCCATATTAGTGTTCATAGTTCCAAGTAGTTTGTTTGTTAGTATGCTTTGGTCTATTAATCCTTGAAAAGGCTTTAATGACACAATGCCTTCTACTGAACTTTTTAAAGATTTAACTTCGCTTATTAATTTATCTATTCCACTAACTGCACTATTTGCATCTACTGCAATTTTATCTTCTAGTCTGTTTTCTGCCCTTCTTTTTCACTCCTCTGCTTTAATAACATCTGTGCTCTTGATTTCTGTTCTTTTATCTTATCTACTAATTCTTGTCTTTTTTCTTCTGATGTTTTGGGTTTATCATTAAATTCCATTGGCTTATCAAAATATTTAGCATTTTTACTAAATGCACTTGCAATAGCGTTATAATTATAAAAACCTTGCAACCAACACTTATAATTTATCATTTCTTTTTCTAGCTTTATATCATCTTCTATTTTCTGCATATACAAATTTCGGTATGTCCATAGCAAGTCTGGGTCATCGTTCCAAAATTCTTGCAAAGGCATACCGAACTTGTATTGCTAATGGTATAAGATATTTTTTAAATAGTTCACTTAAAGTTTCTATTCTTTCCCCATTGTTGGAATTTACATTTTGATTATTTTCACTTTCTTTTTCTTCTTTCCATCTGGGGATTGTTGAAAAGCCGAATATTGCTTAATTAGAAATTCGTTTATTTCTCCTATTTCTCCACCTTCTTCTATGTATTTACCAAGCAATCTACTTGCTTCATCTGACGTTATAGAAGGGTGATTTGCTAATAATCCTGTATAAAATAATTGCTCACTTACTGCCAATGGGCTATTTTCTAATTGTAATAGTCTTAATCCATGATTTTCAGCATTTATTGCATCCTTTCTAGTAGGATAACCTAACTTGTATTCTTTCTCTTCAATTTCAATTACCATTGTTTCCATATTCTTCTTCCTCCATTAAATTAATTAATTTTATAGACTACGCTGTTGGTAACAACGCACTAACTTCTGTGCTCTTTTTATCTACTATATTTTGTGGTGTTATAGATAATGTTGCTTCTACTGCACTATTTTGTGATACTGCATTTTTTCTTGTAGTTGCACTACCTTCAATTAAAGTTCCTGTCTTATCTTGGAATACAATTAAAAATTCATGTATTTCTCCATTACAATATGGCATAACCTTTGTGAAATAGTTTTTTTCTGTATAGTTGTATAAAAAGTTTTGTAATGTACTATCTTGTCTACCTGCCACATATTGTTTAATTTTGCTCTTTAATGTAGTTACTTCGATTTGCTCTGGGTCTGACCCACTCTCTGGTACATCTTTAATTTCAACTAATTCCTCAAATGCTGTTGCACCTCTTTTTTTACCATATAACATTATGCCAATATCACTTTGTCCTACTATCTCTACTTCATTTTCTCCTGCCCTTCAGCAATTACCTCCTATAAATAATATTATTTTTCATTTTGCCTTCAAACATTATAACTTCTCTTGAAACATTTACATCTGCATTTGGTCTTACTTGTGGCTCATTTCCTTTAAATCTGTAATGTTCTTCAAACGCCTCATATATTAAGTTTTCAAGTTCTCCTATAATAGTTTGCTTGGCTATTTTTTTGCTTCCAACAGACTTGTCTGTCGCATATATTTCTATATCAAATTTTATTTTATATTTTTGTTCTCCATAGCATAGTGTTTCATCATCTAATACTATCTTTGGTTTATCAAATATCACTAGCGGAAATATTTTACTTTCGGTTGGTGCTGATTTAAGAACCTTAGGCGAGTAATTAGATTTTTGTTCTATATATTGTTTTGCATATTGATATAATTGATTATATAGTTCTGTTCTCCTTTATCTCACTCCTTTTGTAGTTCTTCTACTCCAACTTTTTTAAATCTTTCCTCTGCTTTTTTTAATGCTTCATAAAATGCTTTTTGTGCTGGTAAACCTTTAGTCCAAGCTATCCAACCATTTTCAACTTCTCTTTTAGTTGGGTTAGGGTCATCTTCTGTTGTAGGATACCACCAACCAACTTCTCCATATGAATTTACATCATATTTATAACCTTCTTTTGCTAGCTCTTCTGCAATATGTGGATTTTGACTACCTACAATACCAGTACCAAACTCATTAAAATATGCTTTATCTGTATTATTTTTTATTCCTGCTGTAGCAGTATTTCCCTCTAATATAGCTGGTACTAACTCAGTATCTTTATATGGTTTTCCTCCGTGTGGAGATGTTGCTTGTTTTACATCTTCTAGCATTTCATTTGCAAGTCTATTTACTATATTTTTAGCTATTTTAGGATAATTTTTCTTCCTATTTTCATATCTTTTTATCATTTCGTCTAGACTTGATAATGATAAGTGCGTTTCAAATTTTGCCATATTATCACCTACTTGTTAGGCAATTTCTCAAAATATATTGCTATTTTTCTATTTTGATTTCTTACACTGTCTATACGATAATTTGCATTATCTCCATAGACTTCTTCGCCTTCTGGTGTTACATCTTCTATATAAGCAAGGTCGTTTTCTTTAAATTTTCCTATATACTTATCATAGTCTAATAATACCTTTTGCATTTTACTTACTTTGTTTCCATATTCTTCTATATCTGTACTACCACTTAATGGTTGTATATTTTCTAGTCCTATGAATACTGGCTCGTCATAAGTAGCAATAATTTGTCCGTAATCGTCCATATCGTCTTTTAAGAAACTTGCAATATATAATGATTTTTTCTTCCATTTACTTCTACTCATTTAATGACACCTGCCTCTGGTGGTGGCAATTCATTCAATAAGTCTTGTGAAATACCTGCTCTAGCATAAGTTTCACTTAATCCATTTTCTGAATATGAAGTTAAGTTTTCATCTCCAGCTAGGTTGTGTAATTCAATAGCACATTTTGTTTGCCAATCTCTTGCACAATCATCTGGTAAATCTATCATTTCTCTATATCTAAAAGGATAAACTAATCTAAGATAACGGAACTTAGCTCGTTTTAGTTTTATTTTAAAAACTTCATCTTTGCTATCGTCTTCAACATCTTCCAGAATTTCTATTCGCATTTCTTTTAGTTGTTCTTCTTCTGTTATCATAGGCTAGCCCTCCTCTCTTATTGATTTTCTGGTTTATTTCCTGCTGGCTTTGCTCCAGTAGGTTTTGCTTGACCTTTTTTAGCCTCTGCTTCCATTTCGGCTTTTACTTCTGCTTTTAATTCTTCTCTTAGTTCTGCTTCTTTCTTTGCCTTAGCTTCTGCTAATTCTTTCTCATATTTCTCTTTATCAAAGTAATATGGTTCATTGTCTTTTATGTTGAATTTAACAAGTATTTCATTTATTGTATATACATTATAGGTCTTTGGTAGGTCTTTAGCTTGACCTACCTTTTCTATACCTTTTTCTCTTGATACATTTACTGGAAACATCTTGTTATTTTCAACTATATATACTTTATTATCAATTATTGTAAACATAGTTTCCTCCTTATCCATTAGTTACAAGTTTTGCCATTGGTATTGTTTTGTGTGGCATTTTTCTTGTCCAACTTGCACTGTCAAATAATTCAGTATCGTTGTAAACTAATTTCTTTGTTATTGGTTCAAAACTAAATCCGTTTGGGTGTAAAGCTTCTGTTACTCTTGTAATAAGAGTTTCTTGACCACCATTTTTAGTTGGTTCTCTCATAGCTTCTACTGGATAACTTTGATTTCCTTTACCCATTAAGATGCTTCCTGTTCCTAATAGATAAGTTGTATATTCTTTTTCTCCTGTTGCTGTTGCACTGTCTGCCACTGGCATACCATCATCTACAATTACTAATTTACCATTATAATATCCAATGTTTAATGGTCTTGTAATTCCTGATGGGTCTGTATATTTGCTATATTCTAGTAATTGTAAGTTTTCTAGTGTTTTTGCTACATTAGAGTGCATTATAGCCATTGCAAAACTATCTTTGTGGTCTCCTAATGCTTTTGTAATTGCATCATTAAGAGTTGTTGCACCAATTTTATTGGCATCTGTTACACTTGAACCAGTTGTTGCAACATTATAAGTATGTTGTGATAATTCTGTGTCACCTGTAATTCCAAAAATACCATTTAATAATGCTATAATTTGTCTTTGTCTATATTTGTTCCAATATTTTGCAACTCTACCTATGATATGTCCCATAGGGTCTGCTCCTTGAACATCATTAATAAAGTCTCTTGCAGTCCAACCTTTCCATCTTTTATAAGCTGTACCACTTTGTGTGTCACCTTCTACTTCTTTTGTTGTTAAATCTGTTTTACCATCATTTACTAGTGGGTCTTCACTATCAATATCCTTTAAGAATGGTATTGTATATTGCAAACCTGCTCCTTGTAAATTTGATGTAATTTCTGGGCTATTTACTACTGCCCCACTTTCTAATAATGCTGTTAATACTGGGTCTGGTTCTGCCCCCCATTTATTAACAAAAATTTCTTCATCGAATGGAATACCTAAATATGTTCCTGCCCTTAAAATCACTCCTTCTTTTAATTAAATAATTGTTTATACCCTTCTGGGTTTTCTATTTTATATTTTACTTGTTCGTTATAGCTTAATTTAGAGAACGTTTCTTTTGTCATAGGTTTATCACCTTCTCCACCTGTTGGCTTAGGTGTATCATTTATTAGTTCTCCTCTAATTTTCGCTTCTGTTGCTTCTTTTTGTTTAGTTATAGTATTTACTATGTTTTGTGCTAATAATTTTGTAGCTTCAATATCTTCTTTTGAAATATCTTTAACTAAACTTTCTAACTCTTTCTCATCAGTTATTACTTTTGATAAGATTTTTTCTGCTTGAATTTGACTTCTTTCTATTGCTAAATCTCTTTTGGTATTTGCAATATTCTCAAGCTCTTTTTGTTTCTTTTGGTCATCAGTTAATTGTGAGTTTTTATATCCTTCTATTTCAGTATCTTTTGCTTTAATGTCATTTTTTAATTGTTTGTTTTCATTTTTAACAGTTGCAACATCATCTGAATATTTCTTAGTTGGAACATAATTAGCTCCAATTAACTTTTTGATAGCTTCTGCTTTTGCATTACTATCTAGCTCATCATT
>CATJZH010000075.1 GCA_949746285.1 uncultured Clostridia bacterium | reverse complement strand
TATATTAGAACTTTTATGAAAATTACTTGAACTAAGAATTGGAATGTTATTAATTAATATAACTAATTTTATATTTTTTTAGACTACAAAATAAGCTGTGAACTGTAACACTTTTTATAAAAATTCATAGTATATAACATACAAAAGATTTGAAAATATTTTAAAAAAGGAGGAATTTAAAATGCCAGAAAACAGAGGTTGTGGTTGTGGATTATTTGGAGGAGATAATGAATGTCTTTGGATAATAATTCTTTTAATAATTCTTTTCTGCTGTTGTGGTAACAACGGTGGCAGAGGTTGCTGCTAATAGTAACATAAAAAAGAGGTGCTAGGCTAAATTAGCCTTAAGCACCTCTTTTTTTACCATATAAGGTCTAATAATCTTTTATTATCCATGCCGCTCTGAGAGCCGAAAAAATAACCTCTGTCCTTACGTATACAGGTCTCTCCTTTTCTGGATCAAACACACATATAGAATTTGGCGTAAATCCAAGCATCGCCACAAAATGCGAATCTTTGTTTTTATCATCATTTCTATATATATTATTTGCCAGAAGTAGCACTGGACAGGTATAATCCCAAGTAGCATCCATAAGCTCCTGTACAGTTTCAGCACGTTTTGATGAAAAGCCATACAATGACGGGATAAACCTTTCAAAAAATACGTGCTTCATTCCCATTGGTGCATATGTTCCATCCTCTTTTTTTCTATATCCCCTATAGCCTTTCATAACTGCAAGTTTTGCAAGTTCCTCAACAGAAACATTTAACTTACTGTTATATGTTCTTTCAAGGAATTTGGCTATAAGGATACCGCATCCAGAGGTAGCCACTGTATTTTGGGTATCGCCGTACTCTTCCATCCGAAATGGAACATGAGTATAACATCTCTGAGGCTTTAAGTCCTCCATCGGCAACATACAGCCATGGATTATTTGCTGCTTTGGAAGAACAAAATTCTTAGCATCTTCTATAAGTGCCTTATTCTTCCGTTCAACCTCTTTTTTATACACCTCATATTCATGCCTTGGCATATCAGCTGGTAAAACTTTTGCAAAAATTTCTTTCATAATGCTTCTTCCTTTCCGGCAAATTCTGCCTTTATGTTTTTCGAATTATTTCTGCGTTACTATTATACCATGTCTGTTAACATAAATCAATATTAATACATTCCGCCCATTTCTGGCATTGCTTGATGATTTCCACATCCACAATCTTTTTCTTTCTTTTCTGTCATAATACTTTCTGTTGTAAGTATCATAGAAGCAACAGATTCTGCATTTTGAATAGCTGAACGAGTAACTTTTGTAGGATCTACAATTCCTTGTTTTTTCATATCCACATATTCTTCTTTAGCTGCATCAAAACCTATTCCTGGTTTACTTGATTTTACTTTATCTAATATTACAGCTCCTTCTAGTCCAGCATTTATTGCAATTTGTTTTACTGGTTCTTCTAATGCTTTTAATATAATTTTTACACCGATTTTCTCATCTTCAGAAACTTCTTCTAAAAGTTTTTCTACTTTTGGAATAACATTTACATATGCTGTTCCACCACCTGGTAGAATTCCTTCTTCAACTGCTGCTTTTGTTGCAGATAATGCATCTTCAATTCTTAGTTTCTTTTCTTTCATTTCTACTTCTGTTGCTGCACCAACTTCAATAACTGCAACTCCACCTGCAAGTTTTGCTAAACGTTCTTGAAAGTTTTCTTTGTCATAACTTGATTTAGTATCTTCTATTCCTTTTCTTATTTGATTTATTCTACTTTCTAAAGCTTTTTTATCTCCCATACCGTCAACAATTATTGTATTTTCTTTTGTTGATTTTACTTGTTTTGCTCTACCTAATTGTGCTAAAGTTGTATCTTTTAATTCTAATCCAAGTTCTGATGTTATAACTTCTCCTCCTGTCAATATTGCTAAGTCTTCTAGCATTTCTTTTCTTTTATCTCCAAAACCTGGGGCTTTTATTCCAACTACATTTAATATTCCTCTTAATTTATTTAATATTAATGTTGATAGTGCTTCATTTTCAAAATCTTCTGCTATTATAACAAGTTTTCCACTTTGACTTGTTATTTCTTCTAATAATGGTAATATTTCTTGAATATTAGATATTTTCTTGTCTGTAATTAATATAAATGGATTATCCATTACAGCTTCCATTTTTTCTGTATCTGTTACCATATATGGAGATACATATCCTTTGTCAAATTGCATTCCTTCTACAACTTTTACTTCTGTTGAAGAAGTTTTTGACTCTTCAATTGTTATAACTCCATCTTTTGAAACTTTCTCCATTGCATCTGCAATTAAATTCCCTATTTCTTGACTATTAGCAGAAATACTTGCAACTCTTGCTATATCTTCTTTTCCTTTTATTGGAGCACTTATACTTTTCAATTCTTCTACTACTTTTTCAGCTCCTTTATCCATTCCTTTTTTTATAGATAATACATCTCCACCTGCTGCAACATTTTTTACTCCTTCTTTTAACATTACTTGTGCTAAAACTGTTGCTGTTGTAGTTCCATCTCCTGCAACATCATTTGTTTTTGTAGAAACTTCTTTTACTAAACTTGCTCCCATATTCTCAAAGCTGTCTTCTAATTCTATTTCTTTTGCTATTGTAACACCATCATTTGTAATAAGTGGTGCTCCAAAACTTTTGTCTAATACCACATTTCTTCCTTTAGGTCCTAATGTAACTTTTACTGTGTCAGCTAATTTATTAACTCCTTCTAATAATTTTTTTCTAGCATCTTCGCCATATAATATTTCCTTTGCCATATTATTCTCCTTCCAAAAAAATTTATAATTTCATATTACGTTGTTAAAATTTTTATTTTACTATTGCTAATATATCTGATTGTTTTACTATTATATATTCAGCACCTTCATATTTTACTTCTGTTCCTGAATATTTACTAGTAATTACTTTATCTCCTTTTTTTACTTGCATTTCAACTTTTCTTCCGTTTTCATCTATACCACCTGGTCCTATTTCTACTACCTCTGCTATTTGTGGTTTTTCTTGAGAACCAGAAGATAATATTATACCACTTTTTGTTGTTTCTTCTGCTTCTACCATTTTAATTAATACTCTGTCATTTAATGGTTTTATCATTTTCAATTCCTCCTTTATATTTATTTTAGTTTTAATATTATAAAACTGTTATAATTAAAATTAGCAGTCTTTACTATCGACTGCTAATAATTTATACCTTTTTTTTCCAATTGTCAATACATATTCTAAAAAAACTTCATTTTTTTATCTGCAATTTCTATATGTCCTATATCAAAATATAATAATTTAACTCCATACTCTAATAATTTTGTATCATATTGATTTTCCTTAAGTTTTAATTCTAGTTTTTGGGAATTTTCAGGCAAGTCTTCTATATCTAAATTATATTCTTCTAACATTTCATTTATTCCTTCTTCAATAGATTTTAAAACATATTTTCTTACTTTTTCAATAAGTTCTTGTTTCGTGAAAATATTTCTAATTCCTATTACATGTGAAATAAACTTTTTAGAATCTACTATTTTAAAGTCATATCTTCCTTCAATTTTGATATATACTTTTTTTAATTTACTATCATCTTTTTCGATATATCTTATTGAATTATTAATTATA
>CATJZH010000074.1 GCA_949746285.1 uncultured Clostridia bacterium | reverse complement strand
GTAATAATTTATATATTATTAATTATATATGCAATATGCATAGGAGCTAAAAGAAAAAAAGCTAAGAAAGAATTAAGAAAAGAAAAGAGATTAAATTTTAATAATGAAATTGATAAAAAAGATACAAACAATACAGATTTAAATGAACTGGAAAAAGAAATATAAAAAAAAGAAGGCTTCTACATAGTAGTTATTTTTGTAGAAACCTTCTTTTTTTGAGAAATAATGAATTTATTTAAGAATTAAATCTTGTTTTGATAAATTCATTATTTTTTTCTCTCAAAATTTTAATTGCCCTTGACAAATTTTTCATGACCTCAGTCCGACTAAGTTGAGAAGACATAATCTCAGTTAAATGCTGAGGATTTCCGTCTATCAAGCCGAAGAAAGAAGTTAACACATTTTGCTCTTGTTTAGTTAAACTTTTAATTATTGTTTGATGAAAAGTTTGAATATTAAAAGAATAAATGCATAAATGTGTGATTTCTTCTTTTCCTAAAAGCTTCATAAACAATTGGATATGCCGATAAAGACTAAGGCGGTCAAATTGTTTATTATAGCTCATGATGTCAGTACAACAGTTGATTACTTTTTCAATATCATAATCATAAAACACTCTGTAATCATCTGTTGCAAGCACCTGTAAAGAGTCACGAATTACAAGGTCAAGCTCAATATCTTCAGATAAGAGTTTGCTAAGTTTTTCTTTGCACCATACCATATCTTTAGATTTGGGAGGCACAAGTTGAAACTTGTAAAGCATAATCGCTAGATTAGGCCAAGGCAATCGCCTTACCGCATCATCTAAACCTTGTAGTAAGAATAACCGGCAGTCAGTATCAATTTTTTTAATCAACTGATTGTATCCAGATATTACAGATGAATGAACCCCTGCGTTTAGAGTTATTAAAACTTTATCTTCATTCATATAATCTCCTTTGAATCTTGTTTGCAAGTTGCTAATTCATTTACCTGAAAAACAGCGGGAAACCTAATCCCACCGTTTTTTTTTTGCATCAGATAATAGGTTCACGTATCAGACGACAAAGTTTAATTTCAATTTCTGAATCGTAAATGGTATCGCCCAATAACGCACAGCTATCATCTTTGGGTAGATTGATCTTGGTATCATGGACATATAAAATCCATTCATTTTTACCAGATTCAAGGTGACTTCCTGGATTGAGTTTTACTAACTCTTTCCGAATATCAAACGTATCTCTCATAATTGTCTCCTCTCTGGGCTAAGAGCCCGTTTGCTTAATATATTTTTATTTCATATAAATACATTATAGCACATTTACATAATGTTGTAAAATTTTACGGATAATGGATAAGATTTAGAACAAAAGTTTTTTGTACTGACCTCCCAGTATAAAGATAAAAAAATATAAATATGATATAAATATATAGTAGGAGAGAGATATGAGTAGTAGATTATATGAATACTTAGAAATAACAGATTTGAAGGATATGCTAAAAAAATCTGGTGAAAAATATGCTGATAAAATAGCATACAAAATAAAAAAAGAAGATGGCACATATAAAAATATTTCTCACAAACACGTAAGAGAAATGATAAATAGTTTGGGTACATCTTTAATAGATATGGGATTAAAAAATAAAAAAATAGCTGTAATAGGTGAAAATAGATATGAGTGGGAAATTGCTTATTTGTCAATAGTATGTGGAACAGGAATAGTAGTCCCACTAGATAAATCATTACCTGAGAATGAATTAAGAACACTTATAGAACGTTCTGGTGTTGAAGCGATTTTCTTTTCTAAAAAATATGAAACAGTATTAAAAGCAATAAAATGCGAAGGTATAGGAAAATTAAAACATCTAATATCAATGGATTTGCAAGAACACAAAGAAGGAATTTATTCAGAATTAGAATTAATAAAAAAAGGAAAGAAATTAATAGAAAAAGGAAATAACGAATTTATAAATGCAAAGATAGATAATACGTCAATGAGTATAATGTTATTTACATCTGGTACAACATCAGCATCAAAGATAGTAGCTTTATCACATAAAAATATATGTTCAAATTTAATGGATATAGCTTCTGTTTTAGATGTAAATTGTGATGATATATTTTTATCTTTTCTACCACTACATCATGTTTTTGAATGTACAGTTGGCTTTTTATTTTCTTTATATTCTGGAGCTCAAACAGTATTTTGTGATGGAATAAGACATATTGTAGAAAATATGAAAGAATATAAAGTATCTGTTATGGCTTCTGTACCAGCAATTTATGAAAGAATTTTTAAGATAATTAGAAAACAAATAGAGAAAAATGGAAAATTAAATGAAATTTTAGAAAAAGAAGAGAAATATAAAAATGCTTCTATGGAAGAAAGAAAAAAAGCTTTTAAAGAAATACATAATATGTTAGGTGGAAATGTAAAAATAATGATTAGTGGAGCAGCTAGTTTAGATAGAGAAATAGAAAATAAATTTAGACTCTTAGGATTAAATTTAGTTCAAGGATATGGATTAACTGAAACTTCTCCAGTTGTAGCAATAGGAAATAAAAAGTATTACAAAGTTGGTTCAATAGGAAAAACAGTTCCAAGTGTTGAAACTAGATTAGTTAATATTGATAAAACAGGAATGGGAGAACTAATTGTAAAAGGACCTAGTATAATGCTTGAATATTATGAAAATAAAAAAGCAACTAAAGATGCAATTGTAGATGGATGGTTTTATACCGGAGATTTAGCAAGAATAGATGAGGAAGGATATATTTTTATTTGTGGAAGAAAGAAAAGTGTAATAGTTCTAAAAAATGGAAAAAATATTTTCCCAGAAGAAATGGAAAATCTTGTAAACAGAATTGAAGGAGTTGAGGAATCATTTATTTTTGGAAATCAAATGTCAGAAGATAAAAATGATATTAAAATATTTGTTAAAGTAGTTTATAATGAAGAAATTGCTGAAAATGTATATAAAGTAAAAGGTGAAGCTAATATTTACAAAGCAATAAATGAACGAATAAAAGAAATAAATGCTTCTATGCCAAAATACAAAGCAATTAGAGGATTAATTTTAACTAAAGAACCTCTTATAAAAACAACAACAAATAAAATAAAAAGAGAGAAAAATTTAGAGGTAATTGAAAAAGGTTTAAAATGAGTTTAAATACAAAATTTTTAGGAAAAGAATTTTATAAATTTAATAAAATTGATTCTACACAAGCAGAAATTTGGAGAAGAATTGAAAAAAATAATATTTCAAGTGGAACAATTATTAGTGCAGATATTCAAACAAATGGAATAGGAACACATGGTAGAATATGGCATACTGATGAAGAAAATAATATTGCTTTTTCATTTTTTATAAAGACAAATTGTAAAGTGATAGAATTAGATGGGATAACTATTGAAGTAGCAGAAACAATTTTAGAAGTTCTAAAAAAACTGTATAATATTAAATTACAAATAAAACAGCCAAATGATATTGTTTATAATAATAAAAAAATTGGAGGAATACTTTGTCAAACAAAGTTAAATGGAGAATTAGTAAAATACATAGTTATAGGAATAGGATTAAATACTAACAAAAGATATTTTTCAAAAGATATAGAAAGTATTGCTTCATCAATAAAAAAAGAATTTGGAATTAATATAAATAATGATGATGTAATAAATGAATTTTGTAATTTGTTTGAGAAAAAAATTATTAAAAGGATAGGTGAAAAATAATGAAAATAGGATTTTTGTTTCCAGGTCAAGGTTCACAAGTAGTAGGAATGGGAAAAGATTTGTATGAAAAATATGAAGAGGCAAGAAGTATATATGATATTGTTAAAAAGATTACAGGAATTGATGTAGCAAAGATTAGTTTTGAAGGAAACGAAGATGAACTAAATCAAACTAAAAATACACAGATTTGTATTTTAACAATGAGCCTAGCAATACTTAAATTATTAGAAAAAGAAAATATAAAAGCAGAAATGTCAAGTGGATTAAGCCTAGGAGAATATTCAGCTTTAATTTATAGTAAAGGAATTACTTTTGAAGAAGGTGTAAAACTAGTAAAAAATAGAGGAGAATATATGCAAAATCTAGCACCTTCTGGTGAATGGCTAATGGCAGCAATTTTAGGAATGACAGAAGAAGATGTTTATAAAGTATGTAGTAAAGTTACAAATGGATTTGCTGTACCAGTTAATTTCAATTGTCCTGGGCAAATAGTAATTTCAGGAGATAAAGAAGGTATTAATCAAGTAGAAAGTATTGCTAAAGAGTTAGGTGCAAAAAAAGTAAGAATATTAAATACATCTGGACCATTTCATACAGAAAAATTAATTGAGGCTTCAAATGCATTAAGAAAAGATTTAGAAGATTTAAAGATAAATGAATTTGAAACAAAAGTTGTAAAAAACTTAGATGGTACATTATATACTTTAAGTGATGATATAAAAGATATTTTGGCTAAGCACATTATAAGTCCAGTTAAATTTTCAAATTGTCTTGAAAAGATGATAGAAGATGGAATAGATACTTTTATAGAAATTGGACCAGGAAAAGCATTATCTGGATTTGTAAAAAGAATAGAAGCAGACAAGGAAATAAATATTTTAAATATAAATAACGTAGAAAGTTTTGAAAATACTGTAAGATTTATAAAAGGAATGTAAAATTTTATATAAAGGAGAAAATAAATGAATAAAGTTGCGTTAATAACAGGTGCCACAAGAGGTATAGGAAAACAAATAGCATTAACACTTTCAAAAGAAGGCTATAATATAGTTCTTAATTATAGAAAGGAAAATGAAGAATTAGAAAGTTTAATAAAAGAAATAGAAAATAGTGGAGTAGAATGTTTAGCAGTAAAAGGGGATGTTTCAATTTTTGATGACTGTAAAAATTTTGTAAACGAAGCTATAGAGAAATTTGAAAAAATTGATGTATTAGTAAATAACGCAGGTATTACAAAAGATATGTTACTTGCAAGAATGAGTAAAGAAGATTTTACACAAGTAATAGATGTAAATTTAGTTGGTACATTTAATGTAACAAAAAATGTAATATCATATATGATGAAAGCTCGTTCAGGAAGAATAATAAATATTTCATCAGTAGTTGGGGTATCCGGAAATGCGGGTCAAACAAATTATTCAGCATCAAAAGCAGGAATAATAGGTTTTACTAAGAGTTTAGCCAAAGAAGTATCATCAAGAAATATATTAGTAAATGCAGTAGCTCCTGGATTTATTGAAAGTGATATGACAAATATTTTAAAAGATGAAGTAAAAGAAGAAATAGCTAAAAGCATACCATTAAAAAGGATGGGAAAACCAGAAGATATTTCAAAAGTCGTAAAATTTTTAGCCTCAGAAGATAGTTCATATATTACAGGTCAAGTTATAAATGTAGATGGAGGAATGTTAATATGACCCTTTGGGGACGTTTGTTAATGGACATTTTTGTCCACTTTTATACATATGTTATTTTATAAAATCTTAAATATATAATAAAATTTATCCAAAATCTTGGCAATACTGCGCTTTCGATAAATTGTAATATTTTCAAAACACAGTGTTCTAGATAAAAAAAGAGATTACCTCTGGTTTTAAAAATACAATTTTAATCTCAAGATTAGGGTGTATTCGATTTTTTTCTAAATTTTATTATATATTTAAGATAATGTTAAAAATAACAAGTGTCCCCAATAGGACAAAAATGTCCATTAACAAACGTCCCCAAAGGGACAAAGAAAGGAGATTAAAATGGAGAGAAGAGTTGTTGTAACAGGATTAGGTGCTATTAGCCCTATAGGAAATAATGTAGAAGAAAATTGGGATAATATAAAACAAAAAAAATGTGGAATCGATAATATAACTTTATTTGATAGTAGTACTTTTAAAACAAATTTGGCAGGAGAAGTTAAAAATTTCGAGCCATCAGAACATTTTGAATCAAAACAAGCTAAAAGATTAGATAGAAGTTCACAATTTGCTTTGGTAGCTTCTAGAGAAGCTTTTAATAATAGTGGCATAACAAGAGAAAATACAGATTTTGAAAGAGTAGGGATTTTTGTAAGTACTGGTATTGGAGGACTTAAAACTATTCAAGAACAATGTGAAACTAATTGTATTAAAGGACATAATAGAGTTTCTCCAATGTTTATACCTATGGCGATTGCTAATATGCCTGCTGGTAATATTTCTATTGATTTAGGAGTAAAGGGTGAATCACTTTCAATAGTTACTGCTTGTGCTTCATCAACACATGCAATAGGAGAAGCATATAAAACAATAAAATATGGTTCAGAAGATGTAATAATTGCAGGAGGCACAGAAGCTTCAATTTGTGAAATAGGAATTGCAGGTTTTGAAAATATGAAAGCATTATCTAATTCAGAAGATAAAACAAGAGCTAGTATTCCTTTTGATAAAGAAAGAAATGGTTTTGTAATGGGAGAAGGATCAGCGATTTTAATTTTAGAAGAGTTAGAACATGCCAAAAAAAGAAATGCTAGAATTTATGCAGAAGTTATTGGGTATGGAGCTACATCAGACAGCTATCATATTACATCACCATCCCCAGATGGAGAAGGTGCTGCAAGAGCAATGGTAAGGGCTATTAAAGATGCAGATATAAAAGAAAAAGATATAGATTACATTAATGCACATGGAACATCTACACATTTAAATGATTTATATGAAACTATGGCTATAAAGAAAGCTTTAGGAGATAGCAGTAAAAATGTAATGGTGAGTTCAACAAAAGGAAATACAGGACATCTTTTAGGAGCAGCAGGAGCAATTGAAGCAATTTTTTCTATTAAAGCAATTGAAGAAGGAATTGTTCCTCCAACATTAAATTATAAAGTTAAAGATGAAGAATGTGATTTAGATATAGTTCCAAATGAACCTGTAAAGAAAGATATAAATATTGTAATGTCTAATTCTTTAGGTTTTGGAGGACATAATGCAAGTATAATTTTGAAAAAATTTAATAATTAAAACATTTTTATAATTTTCTAAATATAATTATGATTTTTTCGAAAAACATCTCGCTCAAAAAAGATAATTATATTTAGAAAATTAATAACAAATTAGTATTAACATATTAATAAGTTTTTTAAAAATAAGGAGAACGTAAAATGGAATATGAAAAGATAAAACAATTGATGGAAGATATGGGAAACTCAAAGTTAACTTCTATTGATATAGATTTTCCAGATGGTACAAAAATAAAAATGAAAAAAGAAGAAAAAGAAGTAGTAAAAGTATCAGAGATTCCAGCAATGGCAGTTAAAGAAAATAAACATATAGAAAATGAATCAAACGAAACTGAAAAAGAAACAGAAGAAGGAAATATAGTAAAAGCACCTATGGTTGGAACCTTTTATTTAAAACCATCTCCAGATTCAGAACCTTATGTACAAATAGGTCAAAAAGTAAAAAAAGGTGATGTTCTTTGCATTATTGAAGCAATGAAGTTAATGAATGAAATAGAATCAGAATTTGATGGAGAAATAGCGGAAGTTTTATTAAAAGATGGTGAAGCTGTAGAATATGGTAAACCATTATTTAGAATAAAATAATTTAGAGAGGAAAATTAAAATGTTAAATCGTAAAGAAATTGAAGAAATAATTCCACAAAGAAATCCATTTTTAATGATAGATGAAGTTGAAGAATATATACCAGGAGAAAGTGCAATAGCATATAAATATGTAAAAGAAGACGAATGGTATTTTAAAGGGCATTTTCCAGGAAACCCAATAATGCCAGGTGTTTTAATAACTGAAAGCTTGGCACAAACAGGTGCAGTTGCTATTCTTGGCATGAAAGAAAACAAGGGTAAAAATGCATTATTTGGTGGAATTGATAAAATGAAATTCAAAAAAATGGTTGTTCCAGGAGATACTCTTAAACTAGAAGTTAAAATAATAAAAAGAAAAGGTCCAATAGGTGTTGGAGAGGCTATAGCAACTGTTGATGGTAAAGTAGCTGCCAAAGGAGAGTTAACTTTTGCAGTTGTACAATAACACCATTTATTAGAGAAAGGAAAAAATGTATGAATAAAATCTTAATTGCAAATAGAGGGGAAATAGCAGTTAGAATAATAAGAGCTTGTAAAGAGATGAATATTAAAACAGTAGCTATTTATTCTGAAATAGATAAAGATGCTATGCATACACGTTTAGCAGATGAAGCTATATGTATAGGACCTGCTATTTCAACAAAAAGTTACTTAAATTTTAAGAATATAATAGAAGCGGCAAATATTACTGGGGCGGACTGCATTCATCCAGGATTTGGTTTTTTATCAGAAAATAGTGAATTTGCTAAAATATGTGAAGAATCAAATATAAAATTTATTGGTCCATCATATAAAGTAATAGAACTTATGGGAAATAAGTCTAATGCTAAAGAGTTGATGAAATCAGCAGGAGTTCCTGTAATACCAGGTTCAGAAGGTAGTATAAAAGATGTTAATGTAGCTAAAAAACTTGTAGATAAAATAGGATATCCAGTTATGTTAAAAGCAGCAGCAGGTGGTGGAGGAAAAGGTATACGTATTGTAAATGAGCCAGAAGAACTAGAAGCAAATTACAATATTGTAAAACAAGAAGCAAAAATATCTTTTAATGATGATGAAATCTATATGGAAAAATTCATAAAAAATCCAAGACATGTTGAGATTCAAATTTTAGCTGATGAACATGGAAATGTTATTCATTTAGGAGAAAGAGACTGTTCTATTCAAAGAAGAAATCAGAAGATAATAGACGAAACTCCTTCAACAGCCATAGATGATAAGCTTAGAAATAAAATGGGTGAAGCAGCAATAAAAGCAGCAAAAGCCTCTAAGTATAGTAGCTGTGGAACAATAGAATTTTTAGTAGATAATGATAAAAATTTTTATTTTATGGAAATGAATACAAGAATACAAGTTGAACATCCAATAACTGAAATGAGAACAGGAATAGATATTGTAAAACATCAAATAAAAATTGCAGCAGGAGAAGAATTAAAAATAAAACAAAAGCAAGTTAAATTTCAAGGACATAGCATAGAATGTAGAATAAATGCAGAAAATCCTGAAAAAAAATTTATGCCTTGTCCAGGAAAAATAGTAGGATTAAATCTGCCAGGTGGAAATGGAATAAGAATTGATACAGCTATATATGAAGGATATGAAATACCACCAACATATGATTCAATGATTGCAAAAATTATAACACATGGAGAAACAAGGAATGAAGCTATAAGCAAAATGAAAAGAGCATTAGAAGAAACAGTAATTGAAGGAGTAAATACTAATATTGATTTCCTATTTGAAATTATAAAAAATCCTAATTTTATAAGAGGAAATTTTGATACATCATTTATAGAAAAAGAAATTTTAAAAGAACAAAAACAGTAGAGGTGAAAAATGATAGTTGATAAAATGAAAAAAAGAGCACCAACAGCTAAAAAGAAAGAAAACAAAGTAGATATACAGATAGGAAAATGGGTAAAATGCGACAAATGTCAAGAAATTATTTATAAAGAAACAGTTAGAAAAAATTACAATATTTGTCCAAATTGTGGTGCATATTTTAGAATGCATATAGGTAAAAGATTAGAAACAATTATAGATGAAGGAACATATAAAAGATTTGATTTAAATATTGATACAACAAATCCATTACATTTAGAAGAATATACTAAAAAAATAAAAGCTTTAAGGGATAAAACAGATCTTGAAGAAGCAGTAAGTGCAGGAATAGGAAAAATAAATGGTCAAAAAGTTGTTATTTGTGTTATGGATAGTGGCTTTCTTATGGGAAGTATGGGTGTTGTAGTTGGAGAAAAAATAACATATTCTATTGAAAAAGCGATAGAACTAAAACTTCCTATAATTATTTTTACAGTATCAGGTGGAGCTAGAATGCAAGAAGGAATTGTTTCTTTAATGCAAATGGCAAAAACCACAGCAGCTATATCAAAATTAAATGAAGCAGGATTATTATATATATCTGTTTTAACAGATCCAACATATGGAGGAGTTACAGCGTCATTTGCAAGTATAGCAGATATTATTTTAGCAGAACCAGGAGCAATGATAGGATTTGCAGGAAAAAGGGTAATAGAGCAAACAATAGGAGAAAAGTTGCCAGAAGGTTTTCAAACGGCTGAATTTTTACTAGAACATGGGTTTATAGATAAAATAGTTGAAAGAAGAGAATTAAAAGAAACATTAAGTAAATTAATCAGAATGTCCAAATAGGGACGTTTGTTGCTGAGGTGGTTAAATTTTAATTGTTACAGCCTCAGTACTCAAAATGCAAAGCATTTTGTTTCAATTAAAAGACATTTTTGTCCATTTTTATACATATTTTTAAGAAAGGAGAAAATCCATTATAGTGGATTAATATATAAATGAGCAATAAGTTATCAGCTTGGGAGAAAGTTGAAATAGCCAGATCTCCTAAAAGAAAAACGGCACTTGATTATATAGAGAAAATATTTGACGAATTTATAGAACTTCATGGAGATAGAAATTTTAAAGATGATAAGGCAATTGTTTGTGGATTAGGAACAATAGGAAAGAAGAATTATACAATAATAGCAGAGCAAAAGGGAAGGACTACAAAAGAAAATATTGAAAGAAATTTTGGAATGCCAAATCCAGAAAGTTATAGAAAAGGTATTAGATTTATGAAACAATCAGAAAAATTTAAAAGACCTATAATAACTTTTATAGATACAAAAGGAGCATATCCAGGAATTGGTGCAGAAGAAAGAGGGCAAGGAGAAGCAATAGCAAGTTCTATGCTTGAGATGGCTAAAGTAAAAGTTCCTGTAATTGCAATAGTAATTGGAGAAGGCTCAAGTGGTGGTGCATTAGCTTTAGGATTAGGAAATAAAGTTTTAATGTTAGAAAACGCAATATATTCAATTTTATCACCAGAAGGATATGCTAGTATTTTATGGAAAGATGCTTCTAGAGCAAAAGAAGCTGCTGAAAAAATGAAATTAACAGCACAAGATCTATATGATTTAAAAATAATAGATAAAATAATTAAAGAACCAAAAGAAGTAACAGACGAAGAATTTGAAAAAATTACTAGTAAAATTAAAAGAGAAATAAAAACAATAATTTCTGAAATGCAAAATATGACTCCCGAAGAAATTGTTGAAGACAGATACCAAAAATTTAGAAACATGGGAGAATATATAGTAATTAAATAAATTTAAAGGAGAAGAAATATGTTATTAGAAGGAAAAAAAATATTAATTATGGGAATAAGAAATAAATGGAGTATTGCTTTTGGAATTGCAAAAGCAGCGTATGAAAATGGAGCAAAACTTATTTTTACATATATGGGTGAAGATAACAAACCTAAAATAGAAGAACTTATTTCAGAATTTGAAGGAAGCAAAGCATATGTTTTAAATGGAGCTTCTGAAGATGAAATTGTAAGAGAAACTTTTGAAAAAATAAAAGATGAAAATGGAAAAGTGGATGGAATAGTTCATGCAATAGCACATGCAAATACAGAAGATTTACATCATGATTTCATTTATACAGGTAAAGATGGATTTGCCCATGCTTGTGATGTTAGTGCATATTCTTTTGTATTAGTATCTAGAATGGCTAAAGAATTAGATATGTTAAATGAAAATGCTTCTTTAGTTACATTAACATATCATGGCTCAACTAAAGTTTTAGAAGGATATAATGTTATGGGAATAGCTAAAGCAGCTTTAGAAGCTAGTGTTAGATACTTAGCCGAAAATTTAGGAAAAGAAGGAATAAGAGTAAATAGTGTTTCAGCAGGTCCAATAAAAACTTTATCAGCCAAAGGAATAAAAGACTTCAGCAGTATTTTAAATATAGTAGAAGAAAAAGCTCCGTTACATAGAAATGTCACTACAACAGAAGTAGGAAACGTTGCTACATTTTTATTAAGTGAGATGTCTAGTAGTATTACAGGTCAAGTAATATATGCTGATAATGGATATAATATAATGGGTGTATAGTTTGTAATTTTAAGATTTTTTTGTTATAATAAATAAAACACTTTGATAATAGCATTTAGAAGGGAGTGAATTTTATGACACGGAAGAACATATCTTTATGTTATAAAATAATCACAATTATCTCTTTAATAATCGGAATTACATTAAACCTATGGAATAGAGATACACATGCTGTCATCTCTATGCTCTCATATTATACTTTACAGAGCAATATTATTTGTTTGGTTGCTTTTGTATTCTTTGTAATAAAAGAGCTCAGAGGGAAGGAAGCAAATGATATATATTATTTGGTAAAAGGAGCAATTGTTATTGCTATTGTTATAACAGCAGTGGTTTATAGACTTGCTCTGGCACCAAATGGATTTGAGATGGACTCGCTTAAGCAATCCATAAATAATAAAGTGATTGCAAACTTTTTTGTACACACACTTTCTCCAATATTAGTATTTCTGGATTATATTCTTTTTGATGAAAAAGGAAATTTTAAGAAGTACTATCCAATAATATGGCTTGTTATTCCTCTTCAATATGTTTTTTATGTTTATACATATAGTTGGAGAGGTGGAAAGTTTTATGGAATCGGAGGTTCGAGAAAGTATGCATATGCTTTTTTAGACTACGAACTTATTGGATATAAAGGTGTGCTTGTTTGTATATGTTTTTTTACATTTGCAATCTTAGTAATATCTTATTTGTTAGTGTTTTTCGATTATGTAAGAGGTAATAAAAAAGAGTCAGACTGATGACTCTTTTTTTACTATGTTTTCCGAATTGACAAAAAATTTTTCAAATGCTAGAATATTTTTGATAGGAGATAAACATAAATGGAATATAACAAAAATAAAATAGTTATTTTTGACTGGGGCGGAATTGTTGAAAGTCATAAAGAAGGCGAATATAATTCAAATAAAGCAAAAGAAAATCTTATTAAAAAATTAAATCCAGCAGCTAACAATATAATAAAAAAATGGAAACAATGTGATTCTGATGATACAGGTAGAATGATATCAACATATAATAAAACTGAAGATATAGAAAAATGGTATGAAAGAATAAAAGCGAAATTTAATTTAAAATATGATTTGGAAGAATTTGCTAGACTTTATAAGGAAGAGTTTGATAATATCTATTTTTATAAAGATATTGTAGAATTAGAACACATGACAAAACAAAGATGTAAGATAGCTATTTTATCTAATTTAACTGTACTAGATAAATCTAGAATAGATAATCATCTTGATTTAAAACAGTATGACTATGTATGGCTTTCTTGTGATATGGAAGTAAGAAAACCAAATAAAAAAATATATGAGATAGTAGAAAGTGAATGTAAAATTGCCAAATGTAATATTTTGTTTATAGATGATACAGAAGAAAATATCGAGACTGCTAAATTGATGGGATGGAATACATGTTATGCATATGGATATGAGTACGATAAAATTAAAAATGCTATAAAAAATTTTTTGAAATAATAGATGGAAAATATATGAGAATAGGAATAGATATTGATAATACAATAACAAATACTTTGCCAATATTAAAGAAATATTGCAAAAATTATAATGATACAGTAGTAAAAAGAAATTTACATATGCATAAAGATGGAATAGCAAGTTATAATCTATATGACTGGATTGAAGAAGAAAATTTAGACTTTTGTGTAAAATATCTAGAAGAAGTAGTACTACAAGCAGAAGTAAAAGAAGATGCATCAGAAGTAATAAAAAAACTTAAAGATGATGGCAACACGATTTATATAATATCTTCAAGAGCACTTCCAATGTTTAAAACACCCTATGAAACAACAGAAAAATTTTTAAAAGAAAAAAATATTATAAAAGTAAATAATTGGAAAGAAATATATATAATTATAAGAGAGATTAATGAGAAAGGAGAAATATTATGTCAGAATGGAAATGTGTAAAATGTGGGAATACAGATTTTGACAAAGATCAATTTCAAGCAACAGGAGGAAATTTTTCAAAATTGTTTGATGTTCAAAATAAGAAATTTATTACAATAAGTTGCACTAAATGTGGCTATACAGAAATTTATAAAACAGAGACAACAGCAGGAATGAACGTATTAGATTTTTTGATGAATTAATAAAAAGTTATTTATTACAAAAAAGGAGTTTTTATAATTAAAGCTTCTTTTTTGTAATTTTAGTATTTTATAATTTTTGAAAAATT
>CATJZH010000073.1 GCA_949746285.1 uncultured Clostridia bacterium | reverse complement strand
GATCCCAACTTTGAAGGATATTGTCATTGTTTACTTTATTATAAATCAAATTAAAAAGAGAATATATTATGGTAGAAATTAATTTAACAGAGAAAAATTTTGAACAAGAAGTATTAAAAGAAGAAAAATTAGTATTAGTAGATTTTTGGGCAAGTTGGTGTGGCCCTTGCCAGATGCTTGCACCAGTGCTTTCACAATTTGCTGAAGAATATAAAGATAAACTTAAAGTAGGAAAAGTAAATGTTGACGAACAAAGAGATTTAGCAATCAAATACAACATTACAAGTATTCCAACATTAATCTTATTTAAAAATGGAGAAATTGTAAATGTTTCAGTAGGATTTCATTCTAAAGCTGAATTAAAAGAAATAGTAAATATTTAGTAAAAAAAGCTAGAAATTAAATTTTCTAGCTTTTTTTACAAATATGACACAATATGTCATATTTATGTGTTATAATTTATTTCAAAGGAGAAAACTATGCAAGTAAATAATAGATTATTTGAAATATTATACATATTACTTCAAAAGAAAAAAGTTACAGCAAAAGAACTTGCCGAAAAATTTGAAGTATCTACAAGAACAATATATCGAGATATTGAAGCTTTAAGTAGTGCAAATATACCAATTTATATGTCAAAAGGAAAAGATGGTGGAATAAGTATTTTAGAAGAATATGTTCTAAATAAATCCATTCTTTCAGAAGAAGAACAAAAGCAAATCTTATTCGCTCTTCAAAGTTTAGAAAAAATGAATGGTAAGACTGAAAAAGATATCTTAGAAAAGATGAGTACTATTTTTAATAAAAAAGTAATTGATTGGATTAAAATAGATTTTTCTAATTGGTCACCTTCAAAAGAAAATACTTTTCAAATTATTAAATCAGCAATATTAAACAAGCAATTAATAGAATTTACGTATTATAATTCTACAGGAGAGCAAAATACAAGAATAGTTGAACCATTGCAAATTTGGTTTAAAGATAAGTCTTGGTATTTAATAAGTTATTGTAGATTAAAAAAAGATTACAGATTTTTTAAATTAAGAAGAATGAAAAAAGTTAAACTATTAGAAGAACATTTTGAAAGAGAGATGCCAAAGCCAAATGAAGAAGAAAAAGAAATTAAAAATATTATATTAGAATTAGAAATTTCCAAGGAAATGGCTTTTAGAGTTTATGATGAATTTGATAATGATCAAATAATTAAAAAAGAGGATGGCAATTTTATTGTTAAAGTAGAATTTCCTGAAAATGAATGGGTGTATAGTTTTATATTATCATTTGGAGAATATGTAGAAGTAATAAGCCCAGAATATGCTAAAAATATAGTAAAACATAAATTACAAAATGCTTTAAAAAATTATTTATAAAATATGACACGCAGTTGTCATATTCCATATTTTATAATTCTTTTAGGAGGTAAAAATTATGAAATATGAAATTGTAGAATTAGAAGAAAAAATTGTAGAAGGTATTGCTATTAAAACTAGCAATCAAAACGTAAAGTCTATACAAGATATTGGAGAGACTTGGCAAAAACTATTTGCAAATGGAATTTATGAAAAAATACAAAATAAAGTAAATAATAAAACAATCGGTTTATACACAGAATATGAAGGCGATTTTACAAAACCTTATACTTTTGTTGCAGGTACAGAAGTAAGTGTCAAAACAGATAATTGTAAAATTATAGAAAAAGGAAAATATGCTAAGTTTGTTATAATAGGAGATGTTCAAAATTCAGTAGGACAAGCTTGGCAAGAAATTTGGAATATGGATTTAAAAAGAAAATACACTTGTGATTTTGAAGAATATCAGAATAATTCTGAAGATATGCACAATCAAGAAATCCATATTTACATTGCGTTGGAGGATTAAATATGGCATTTGATTATAAAAAAGAATATAAGGAATTTTATATGCCTAAAAATAAACCAAGTATAATAGAAATTCCAAGAATGAATTATATCGCAGTAAGAGGAAAAGGTAACCCAAACGAGGAAAATAGCGAATATAAACAAACAATAGGCTTATTATATTCAATTGCTTTTACTATAAAAATGAGTTACAAAACTTCACATAAAATTGAAGGATATTTTGAGTATGTTGTTCCACCACTTGAAGGCTTTTGGTGGCAAACTGATATAGATGGATTAGACTATAATAAAAAAGAAGATATGGAATTTATATCTATGATTAGATTACCAGATTTTGTTACAAAAGAAGAATTTGATTGGGCGATAAGTGAAGCAAATAATAAGAAAAAACAAGATTTTTCAAAAGTAGAATATTTAATATATGACGAAGGATTATGTGTTCAATGTATGCATATTGGTTCTTATGATAATGAACCT
>CATJZH010000072.1 GCA_949746285.1 uncultured Clostridia bacterium | reverse complement strand
TGCTTCTTTATACCATCCTCCAAATGTATATCCTGCTCTTGTTGGAGTATAACTTACACTTGCTGAATTCCACTGTGCATATAAGTTTACTGTTCCTCCGTTTGTTGTTGTTAAATTACTTACTGATGCACTGTTGTTATATGCTGTTCCTGTTCCTCCTGCAACTGTATTCCAATTTTTAAAAGTGTATGTTGCTGTTTTGCTTGAGTTACTACTTCCACTATAATTGTGATTATATGTTACTGTATATGCTCTTGTGAAGCCATTCGCTGTTAATGCTTTTGCTGTTCCATATGTATGACTACTATTTGCTGTACTTCCTCCCGTATTTCCATTTCCATTATATTTTACTGTATAGGTTATTGGATTCCATTTTGCATATAGTGTTATATTGGCTGTTGGCGTATATGTTCCATTTGAGCTAGCTAGCCTAGTGCATGCTGAATCTGTATACCAACCTCCAAATGTATATCCTGTTCTTGTTGGCGAATATGTTACACTTGCTGAATTCCATAAAGCATATAAATTTACTGTTCCTCCTGATGTTGTTAAATTACTTACTGATTGCTTATTACTATATGTAGCAGAAGTTTGTGTAGAACTCTTTCCCCAACCTTTAAATGTATACGTTGAAGTTTTGCTTGTGTTACTACTTCCACTATAATTGTGATTATATGTTACTGTATATGCTCTTGTAAAACCATTTGCTGTTAATGCTTTTGCTACTCCATATGTATGGCTACTATTTGCTGTACTTCCTCCTGTTGCCCCATTTCCATTATATTTCACTGTATAATTTGCTACTGCCCAGATGGCTTCTATTTCCATTGCATCACTTGGTGCCATATAATAGTCACCATCCATATAATCTAAATAAGAAGCATCATAAACAATATAATATGATGAACCTTCAGTCACCAATTGTCCTATACCTTGGGTTCTCACTTTCCAACCAGCAAATACATAACCTGATTTTATTGGCGTACTAAGTTTAATCTTCGCAACATAATTTAAGGGATCTGATACACTAACAGTATATGGTATCGGGAATCCTTCATCATCATTTGGCATTGAAAATCCTTCATATGACCCTCCTTTTGGATATACTCCATAAGAAAAATAACACGTCGCATTTGAAGCCTTTGCATGCTGCTCTTTTGGATTAATATAAATAATATCTTTTTTTATTGAAATTAATAAAATTATTACAATTATGCTAATTACTATTAATGCAAAAATTAATAATATTCTTTTTAGTTTCTTTAGATTAAAATTCTCCATACACTTTCTCCCATATACAAAAATATACTTTATTAATCGTTATTTATCCATTTTAATATAGCACACCTACGTATAGTATGAATATAAAAAAAATTTTACAATTTTCAAGCATTTTCTTATTTTTCTTACGTATAGTTACTTTTTAATCATTTATATCAAATTCATTACTTGCTACCAAAAATTAGTAAAATGCTTTTTTAAAAGAATAGTTTTTTAGCATAATATATAGGATTTTAAAGGTATGTAATATATCATATATTCTATATAAATAATTCATATTCCGTTTATCCCTAGTAATACATAAAAAAACACACCACTTCATTATAAAGTGATGTGTTTTAATCTTATTATTTTATAAAGTTCTTTTTATTTTTACGTTTTTTATGTACCATCCATAAAACTATGTTTAATACTAATACTCCTAATATTGTTACTCCTGCTAATATTGGTAAGATATCTCCTGTATTCGGTGTATTTCCTGTATTTGATCCTCCTAAGCTGTTATTTGAGTTAGCACTACCATTATTTGAGCTTCCATTTCCTGAAGAACTTCCATTTTTGTTATTGTTTGAGCTTCCATTTGAATTTGCTGATGAACCTGTTCCGTTATTTTGACCATTGTTACTACTTCCATTAGCATTTCCATTTGAATTTATATTACCACTACCATTTCCTCCGTTGTTTCCACTTCCATTGTTATTTCCACCACTAGTGCTTCCATTATTTGAGTTATTTCCATTTTGATTATTACCATTATTTGATGAATTTCCTCCATTGTTGTTACCATCTATCTTCTTATAATAGTATTTTACTAGTATTTCTTCTTTTGTCATTTTTCCTTGAGCATTTTCTGGGTAATATTCTTCTACTAACTTATATCCTTCAAAAGATTTTGAAACAGTTTTATACTTATCTCCTTCATAACCTTTATATTGTACTTCTTCTATAATTTCTTTTCCTGTATCTACATCTATGTGTTGTTCTCTTACTCCACCTGCACTAGCAGCATAATAATATTTTACATAAGTTACTGTATTTAGTTTTCCATCTTCTCCTTCTGTTACTTTCATTTTTCCTTCTGTATTTTCTGATGTTTCTACTAATTTATAACCTTTAAAAGATTTTACTTCTGTTTTATATTCTTGTCCTTCATATCCTTCTATTATTTCTGTACTATCTTTTTCTTTGTATACTTTATTAGCTTCATTTTCTGGTGTTGTATCTATTAATTCTACTAGATTTTTACCAGAATACTTATCTAAGTATTCTACTTTTACACTTGCTTTTCTTGCATAATAATAGTTTACTTCTATAGTTTCTATTGTCATTTGACCTTCGCGTTTTTCTGGAAGTTTATCTTCTATTAAACCATATCCTTCAAAGCTTTTAGGTTCTGTTTTATATATATCAGCTTCATTTCCTTCATGTTTTTTCTCTTCTAGTACTTTTTCTGTAATCATATCTATATGTCTTTCTATTACTCCACCTGAAATATGTACATAATAGTATTTTACTACTGTTTCTGTATTTGGTGTTCCATCTTCATTTATTGTTACTTTCATTGTTCCTTTACTATTATCTGGATACATATCTTTTACAATTACATAGTCTTTAAATTCTTTTTCTTCTGTAGTATACTCATTATTTTCATGTCCTTCAATTACTTCTGTACTATCTTCTTCATTATCTTCTAATAATTTCTCTCCTGTAACTTTATCTATATATTCTACTGTAACTTTAGTTTTTCTTTCATAATAGTATTTAACTTCTATAACATCTATTGTCATTTGTCCTTCTGAATTTTCTGGTAATTTAGATTCTACTAAATCATATCCTTCAAACTCTTTTGAGTCTATTTTATATTCGTCTCCTTCATTTCCTTCGTATACTTTGCTGTATAATACTTCATTTGTATTCATATCTATATGTTTTTCAACAACTCCACTTGAAATATGTACATAATAGTAATTTAAAACAATTTCTTCTTTTGTCATTACTACTGTTTCATTTCCTGGTCCTTCTACTAATATATAATTTTCAAAGTCCTTTTCTATTGCTTTATAAGTATCTCCTACTAATCCTGATTGTTCTATTACATCTAGATTCTGTTTTGTATTTTGATCTATATAGTTTACTATTACTTTTGTATTTTGTAAGTAATAGAAAGTTACTTCTATATCTTCTCTTCCCATTGTTCCTGAAATATTATTTGTGTTTTCTATAAATGTATAATTTTCTATTTCTTTTTGCTCTGCTAAATACTCTTTTCCTTCATATCCTTCTATTATTATCTCTTCAGATAATTCTTGTGCCTCTTCATCTTTTTCTAGATATTTTACAATTACATTTGAATTTTTTGCATAATAATATGTTTTTGTTTGTTCCTCTTCTGTATAACTTCCTTTTAAATCTGGGGTTTCTACTAATGTGTATCCTTCTATATCTTTTACATCGCTACTTAGGTCATACTCATCAAATACTTTTCCATTTTTTACCAAAGGTTCTGCTATTTCTTCTCCAGTATACTTGTCTATATATTTTACTGTAACTTTAGCATTTTTTCTCTTATAATAAATATTTATAACATTTTCTTCAACATTTGGTGTTAACACTAATGGGAAATTTTGTGTTTTTTCAAACTCGTATCCATATTTAGGATTATCAATATAGCTATCTATTACATCTTTAAAAAGTGCTTCATAACTTCTTGTTAATGTTCCATCTTTAATTCCATCATAATAGTATTCTACAATATAATTAAATTTATCTCTTACATAATAAACTTTTATTACATTTATTGCTGGATGAGCTGTAACCTTTAATGGTAAATTCTCTGTCTTTTCAAATTTATATCCAGGTACATCTTTATTTTCATATTCATCAATTATATCTTTATATGTTGCTGTTTTAGTTACCGTTTTACTTTCATCTATTTCATTTTCATAGTAATATTCAACTGTATATTCAAATTTTCCTTTTTTATAATAAATATTTATAATATTTTCTTCTGTTGTTATTGAAATAGTTGCATGTTCTACTCTTTCATACTCATATCCTAAAATATCTATTACTTCGCTTTCTGAAGTTATTACATCTTCAAAAGTTTGATTTTCTACTACTTTTGGTTCATGTAATAATACATCTTCACCATTTTCTTTTTCTAAATAATTTACTGTATATGTTAGATCTGTTCTCTTTGTATAATAAATATTTATTATGTTTTGTCCTGCTGATATTTGTATTGTTTCATGTTCTACACTATCAAAAATAAATCCATTTATTTCTATTTTTTCTTCTTCTGAAGTTATTACATCTTCAAAAGTTTGGCTTTCTACTAATTTCTGTTCATGTAATACTCTGTTATCTGTGTTATCTTCTGGTGTTTCATCTTTCTCTAAATAGTTTACTCTATAAGTTAAATCTGTTCTTTTAATGTAGTAAATATTTATTATATTTTCTCCTGTTGTTATTTGAATATTTTCATTTTCTACACTATCATACCAAAAACCATCTATTTCTATTTTTTCACTTTCTGAAGCTATTACATCTTCAAAAGTTTGATTTCCTACTACTTTTGGCTCATGTAGCACTCTATTATCTGAATTATCTTCTGGTGTTTCATCTTTTTCTAAATAATTTACTGTATAAGTTAAATCTGCACTTTTTCTATAATAAACATTTATTATATTTTCTCCTGTTGTTATTTCTATTGTTTCGTTTTCTACACTATCATATACAAATCCATCTATTTCTAATTTCTGTTCTTCTGAATTTATTATATCTTCAAATCTTTGATTTTCTACTAATACTTGTTCATGTAATACTCTATTATCAGTATTATCTTCTGGTGTTCCATCTTTTTCTAAATGATTTACTTTATATGTTAAATCTGTTCTTTTTGTGTAATAAATATTTATTATATTCTCACCAGTTGTTATTTCTATTGTTTCATTTTCTACACTATCGAAGTTAAATCCGTCTATTTCTATTTTTTCTATCTCAGAATTTATTATTTCTTCAAATGTTTTATTTTCTACTAATTTTTGTTCATGTAATATTCTGTTATCTGAATTGTCTTCTGGTGTTTCATCTTTTTCTAAATAATTTACTTTATAACTTAAATCTGTTCTTTTTGTATAATAAAGATTTATTATATTCTCACTAGTTGTTATTTGAATAGTTTCTTTTTCTACACTATCAAAATTAAATCCATCTATATCAATTCTTTCAGTTTCTGAAGTTATTATATCTTCAAATGTTTGATTTTCTACTAATTTCTGGTCTTTTAAAATTCTATTGTCTGTATTATCTTGTGGTGTTTCATCTTTTTCTAAATAATTTACTTTATAAGTTAAATCTGGCCTTTTTGTATAGTATATATTTATTATGTTATTTTCATTTATTTCTGATAATGTTAAGGACTCTTTATCTGAACTATCAAAATAAAAACCATCTATTTCTATTATTTCATCTTTAGCTTGTATTACTGTCAAATATGGATTATTTCCATCTACTTTAGCTGTATGCAAAACTCTATTATTTGTATTGTCTGTATCTTCATCTTTTTCCAAATAATTTACTGTATATTCATAATTGTTTATATCCCATTTTGCATATAAAATTGTATCTGCTGTTGGTGTGTATGTTCCATTATTGTCTACTCTTTCTCCAGTATATTCCGCATTTGTATACCATCCTGCAAAAGTATATCCTGTTCTTGTTGGATTATATGTTACACTTGAACTATTCCACTGAGCATATAATGTTACAATTCCACCATTTTCTGTTGTTAAATTACTTACTAATGCATTGTCTTCATATGCTTGACCTCTTTCATCTGCTTTTGTATTCCAATTTTTAAAACTATATATTGCTATTTCACTTGTATTTTTACTTCCACTATAATTATGGTTATAAGTTACAATATATTCTAAGCCAAATCCATTTTGCGTCAAACTTTTTGCAACATCATATGTATGTACACTGTCTGATGTTCTACCTTCTGTTGCTTTATTTCCATTATATGTTACTATATATGTATTTGGTATCCATTTTGCATATAAAGTAGTATTTGAATTTAAAATTATTTCTTGATTTGCATCATATTTTGTTCCACTACCATTTGCACCACTATACCAACCACCAAATGTGTATCCAGCTTTTGTTGGAACAATACTTGTTATTTCAGTTTTTCCTCCTGTAAAAACTGCTGGATTACTTACTACATTTGAACCTCCAATTGTATCATAACTTAACACACTTGCAGTAGGTATCTGGTAAACTGCTGATGTTGATTGTCCATTATCTGTATGAAATGTTACATGATAATATTTTTGTGCATCAGCTGGATAGAAATATCCTCTATCTGAATCTGTTATAGAAATATCAAATTCATTATCTATTCTCTCAATTTTATAATTATTAGGATTTTCATTTATTTCGCTACTTATTCCTACAATGTAATCAAAAATTGTGTTATTTTCTTCTATAGTCCATGGTTGAACTAGAAAAACATCATTAGGATTAGAAGTATTAACCCTTCTTGTTGCAACTTCTTTTGAAGCACAAGTAGCTGTAAACTTATATTGATATAAATTTCTAGCCGTATTAAATACAACATATGGTTCTTCAATTGTTGGTGGTGCTGAATATTCGTAGTCTACTACTATATCTTTATTGAAAACTACTTCTCCATATCCATCTGCTCCGCCATATCCATTATATGACCATACATGCTCGTCTATTAAATTATCTTCTAAATATAATTTACTATTTGCACTTGATACTGTCATTATAGGAGGATTATCTACCTTCTTTTGAAGTGACATCCTATTTGTTATATGTAATTTCCCTTTAGTATACTTTACTGTTGGTAATGAAGACCACCATTTATAGTTAGAACTATAATCAACAGCCACACTTTCATTCATCAAGAAAATTCCTAAAATTATGGAAATTAATATAAATATTAAACTCATTAAAATTGCTCTTTTTTTCATTTTGAATTACCTCTAATTTTAAATTTTTTATTAATTTTAATATACTATTTTATTTTGTATTTGCATATAAAAATAATTTTACATTTTAAGGCTTTTATAGCACTTTTTCTACGCATTTACTTATTTAGCTTTTTTATCATTTTTGTTACCAATTAATATTCCAACAGCATTTATTATAACCATTAATATTATCATCATTATCGCTAATAACATTCTATCCCCAGTGTTTGGAGTTTTTTCTAATTGTCCTTTACCTTCAAAATTAGAATTTTCCTCTTTAACATAATTTTCACTATTAAAATTTTCTTCGTTTTCTTTTACATTTACTGATGCATTTATTTCATTATTGTATACATTTGTTATTGTCTCTGATATATTTGAACTTTCTTTTTTTACTTCTTCTACTTTTTTATAATAATATCTTACTTTTGTTATGTTTTCTAATTCTCCATCTTCATCTTCTGTTATCTTCATCTTCCCTTCTGCATTTTCTGGTCTGTTAAATAGCTTATATCCTTCAAACACTTTTACTTCTGTTTTATATTTCTTTCCTTCATGTCCTTCTATTACTACTTTTTCTATTATTCTTGCCCCTGTTTCTTGATCTATATACTCTACCTCTACCTTCGCTACTCTTGCATAATAATATTTTATGTGTAATTCTTCTTTCGTCATTATTCCTTCTGCATTTTCTGGATAATGTTCTGCTACTAATATATAACCTTTAAACTCTTTTGCTTCCGTTTTATATTTTTCTCCTTCATACCCTATATATATTTCTTCTCCTATTTTCTTTCCTGTCACTATATCTATATGTTCTTCTTTTACTACTGCTTCTTTTGCATAATAGTATGTTACTTTTGTTCTTATATTTTCTCTTCCATCATCTTCTTCTTTTACTTTCATGATTCCTTCTGTATTATTACTTGTTTCTACTAGCTTATATTTTTCGAATTCTTTTTCTTTTGTTTCATATCTATCTCCTTCGTGCCCTTTTATTATCTCTGTACTATCTTTTTCTGTATATACTTCTTTTTCGTCTTGTATTTTTACCTTCTCTTTTAGTCTTTCTCCTGTATACTTGTCTACATATTCTACTTCTACTTCTGCTTTTCTTACATAATAGTAACTTACTACTATTTCTTCTTTTCTCATCTTACCTTTTGCATTTTCTGGTAATTTTTCTTCTACTAGATCATATCCTTCAAATGGTTTTGCTTCTATTTTATATTCGTCTCCTTCTTTTCCTTCATGATATGTTATTTCTTCTAGCAACTCTCCATTTATTGCATTTAAGTGTCTTTCTATTACCCCTCCTGATATATGCACATAATAATATTTTACTATTGTTTCTATATTTATTGTTCCATCTTCTTTTTTGCTTACTTTCATTATGCCTTCTATGTTATTACTTGTTTCTACTAACTTATAGTTTTCTATTTCTTTTTCTTCTGTTCTATATTCTTCATTTTCATGTCCATATATATATTCTTCTTCTAACATCTCTCCTGTTACTTTATCTATATACTCTACTTTTACCTGTGTTTTTCTTTCATAATAGTATTTTACTTCTATTACTTCTACTCCCATTTTTCCTTCTGCATTTTCTGGTAATTTTTCTTCTACTAAGTCATATCCTCCATATTCTTTTGATTTTGTTATGTATTCTTCTCCTTCATTACCCTCATACACCTGGATTTCTAAAACTTCATTTGTGTTTATATCTATATGCTTTTCTATTACTCCACTTGATATATGTACATAGTAATATTTTAGCACTATTTCTTCTTTTGTCATTTCTACTATTTCTTTTTCTGGTCTTTCTTCTAATACATAGTCTTCAAAATCTTTTGCTACTGCTATATATGTTTCTCCTACTACTCCTTCTTTTGTAATAACTTCTAGTTTTTCTTCTGTATTTTTATCTATATAATTTACTGTTACTTTTGTGTTTTGTAAGTAATAATACACTACCTCTAATTCTTCTCTTGTCATTGTCCCTTCTGTATTATTTGTGCTTTCTACAAATGTATATCCATCTATTTCTTTTTGATCTAGCCTATATTCTTTTCCTTCATAGCCTTCTATTATTATCTCTTCTGCTAAGCTTGTCCCTTCTTCATCTTTTTCTATGTATTTTACTATTACTTTGCTGTTTTTAGCATAATAATATACTTTTTCCCCAGGCTCTTCTTCAAAAGTTCCTGTCATATCTTCTGGGCTTTCTACTAGAGTATATCCTTCTATTTCTTTTACTTCATTACTTACATCATACTCTTCAAAAACTTTTCCTATTTTTGTTGTTGCATCTAGAATCTCTTCCCCTCTATACTTGTCTACATATTTTACTATTACTTTCGCTTCTTTTCTTTCATAATATACATTTATTTCATTGTTTTCTTCTTTCTCACTTACATTTAATGGTATATTTTCTACTCTTTCTAGTTTATATCCTGCTTTTACTTTGTCTTCATATTCTTTTATCTCTTCTCCATATCTTGCTGTTTTTCTACTTGTTGCTTCTTCTTCTTTTTCTCCATCATAATAGTAATTTACTGTATAATTAAACTCATCTTTTATGTAATATACTTTTATTATATTTAAGCCCTCATACTCTTGTACTGTTAATGGTAAGTTCTCTGTTTTTTCTAGTTTATACCCTACTATTACTTTATCTGTTACTTCTTCTATTACTGTTTCATATGTTTGGTTCTCAATTATATCTGTTCTACTTTCGTCTAGCTCTCCATCATAGTAATACTCTACTTTATAACTTAAATCTGTTCTTTTTGTATAATAGATATTTATTTCATTCTTTCCTGTTCCTATTTTGATTGCTTCTTTTTCTACACTATCATATTCATATCCTACTATTTCTATTACTTCATCTATACTTTTTATTTCTTCTTCTAATTTCTGGTTTTCTACTACTTTTGCTTCTTGTAATATTCTATTATCTGTATTATCTTCTGATGTTTCATCTTTTTCTAAATAATTTACTACATAACTTAAATTGGTTCGTTTTGTATAGTATATATTTATTACATTTTCTCCTGTGCCTATTTTGATAGTTTCTTTTTCTACACTATCAAAATTATATCCTTCTATTTCTATTACTTCATCTATTGAATTTATAATTTCTTCATATCTTCGATTTTCTACTACTTTTTGTTCATGTAATATCTTACTTTCCTCTAATGTTTCATCTTTTTCTAAATAGTTTACTACATAACTTAAGTCTTCTCTTTTGGTATAGTATATATTTATTTCGTTTTCTTCTGTTCCAATTTCTATTGCTTCTTTTTCTACACTGTCATAATTATATCCTTCTATTTCTATTACTTCGTCTACACTGTTTACTATATCTTCATATCTTTGGTTTTCTACTAATTTTGCCTCATGCAATACTGTGTTACTATCTTTCTCTAAATAGTTTACTTTATAACTTAAATCTTCCCTTTTGGTATAGTAAATATTTATTTCGTTTGTTCCTGTACCTATCTGAATAGTTTCATTTTCTACACTATCAAAGTCATATCCTTCTATTTCTATTACTTCGTCTACACTGTGTATTATATCTTCATATCTTTTGCCTTCTACTAATTTTGCTTCATGTAATACTATGTTATCTTCATTTTCTACTATTTCATCTTTTTCTAAATAGTTTACTTTATAGCCAAAATCTTCTCTTTTTATATAGTAAATATTTATTACATTCTCTTCTGTGCCTATTTGTATTGCTTCTTTTTCTGTACTTTCATATTTGAACCCTTCTATTTCTTTTACTTCATTTACTGAATTAACTATATCTCCAAATTTTTGATTTTCTACTTGCTTTTGTTCGTACAATACTCTATTTGTATCTTTTTCTAAATAATTTACTTTATATTTTAAATCTTCTCGTTTTATATAATATAAGTTTATTATATTTTCTTCTATTGTTATTTGGATAATTTCATTATCGGAACTTTCGAATTTATAACCCTCTATTTCTATTACTTCGTCTATTGAATTTATTATGTTTCCAAAGGTTTCATTTTCTACTATTTTTTGACTATGTAAAACATTATTATTATCTTTATCTAAATAATTTACCTTATAATTTAAGTCTTCTCTTTTTACATAATATATATTTATTACATTGTTCTCTTCTATTTCTGTTATTTCTATATCTTCACTTCTGTCATAATAATATCCTTCTATTTCTATTATTTCATTTCTTGATGATACTTTTTCTCCATATGCATTGCTTCCTCCTATTTTCGCATCACACAATACTTTATTGTCTGTATTATCTTCTGGGGTTTCATCTTTTTCTAAATAATTTACTGTATATCTATATGAATATACTTCCCATTTTGCATATAATGTTATATCTTCTTCTGGTATATATTCTGTATTTGTTGCATCTGTTACTTTATTTATACATTCTGCTTCTTTATACCATCCTTCAAATACATATCCTGTTCTTACTGGTGTATATCTTACACTCTTACTTTTCCACTGGGCATATAAGTTTATTGTTTCTCCATTTCTTACTGTTAAATTATTTACTGGCTGATTTTCTATATATCTGCTTCCTGTTCCATCTCTTTTTGTATTCCAACTTTCTATTTCATATATTGCTGTTTTTCTTATTTCTGTGCTTCCTTTATAATTATGATTATATGTTACTTCATACTTTCTTTCATATCCGCTTTCTCTTAATCTCTTTCCTATATCATATGTATGTATACTGCTTTCTGTTGTTCCGCCTGTTGCTCCATTTCCTTCATATTTTACTGTATATGTTATTGCTCTCCATTTTGCATATAATGTTATATTCCCTTCTGGTGTATACGTTCCATCTGATACTTTATTTTTGCATTCTGCTTCTAAATACCAGCCTTCAAATATATATCCTTCTCTTTCTGGTACATACGTTATGCTTCCTGTATTCCACTCTGCATATAAATTTACGGTTCCTTTATTTGTGTTGCTTAAATTTATTACTGTTTCTCTATTTCCATATTTCTCTTCTTCTTTTTCTTTTCTTCCCCAATTTTTAAATGTATATATTCCTGTTTTATTTGTATTTGTACTTCCACTATAATTATGATTATATGTTACTTCATATTTTCTTTCAAAGCCATTTGCTGTTAATGCTTTCGCTACATCATATGTATGTACACTGTTTTCTGTTATTCCGCCTGTTGCTCCATTTCCTTCATATTTTACTGTATATGTTATTGGTATCCATTTTGCATATACTGTTATATTCCCTTCTGGTGTATATGCTCCATCTGATACTTTGTTTTCACAACTTGCCTCTAAGTACCAGCCTCCAAATATGTATCCTTCTCTAGTTGGTACATATGTTATACTATGGCTTTCCCACTGGGCATACATATTTATTGTTGCTCCATTTGTTGCTGTTAAATTTAATACTGATTCTTTATTTCCATACACTATTCCTGTTCCATTTGACTTCTCATTCCAATTTTTAAATGTATATGTTCCTGTTTTACTTACATTTGTGCTTTCTTTATAATTGTGATTGTATATTACTGTATAATTTCTTGTATATCCATTTTCTCTTAATGCTTTTACTGTATCATATGTATGTACTACACTTTCTGTGTTTCCTCCTGTTGCTCCATTTCCATTATATTTTATTGTATATGTTATTGCTCTCCATTTTGCATATAATGTTATATTCGCTCCTGGTGTATACGTTCCATTTGCTTCTGATGCCTTATTTGTACAATTTGCTTCTTTATACCAGCCTTCAAATATATACCCTGTTCTTGCTGGTACATATGTTATACTTGCTGAATTCCACTGTGCATATAAGTTTACAGTTCCTCCATTTGTTGTTGTTAAATTTTTTACTGTTTGACTATTATTATATGCTGTTCCTGTTCCATTTGCTGCTATATTCCAGTTTTTAAATGTGTATGTTGATACTCTACTTGTATTACTACTTCCACTATAATTGTGATTATATGTTACTGTATATTTTCTTTCAAATCCATTTGCTGTTAATGCTTTATTTACATCATATGTATGTGTACTACTTGCTGTGCTTCCTCCTGTTGCTCCATTTCCATTATATTTTACTGTATATACTATTGGGGTCCATTTTGCATATAATGTTATATTCGCTGTTGGTGTATATGTTCCATTTACTTCTGTAGCTTTATTTGTACATGATGCTTCTTTATA
>CATJZH010000071.1 GCA_949746285.1 uncultured Clostridia bacterium | reverse complement strand
TCTGGCACGTCTTGCCATTGTATTTAAAAAGTCAACAGCTTCTGGATATGGAAGTAACATCCATGCCTCATCAACTAAAACTCTTTTTTTAGCAGCCTTTGATTTATCTTCACTATTTTTCTTAACATATTTTTCCCAAACCCAAGAAAGCATTATTTGTTGTGCTAAAGGTCTTGCAAATCTTTCCTCTAATTGAGAAATATCTATATTTATAAAAGGAACACCGTCTAATAATTCAAATGTTGATTGTCCATCAAAATAAGCCATTTGTCCTTGATATTCTCTAACATATTGTTTCATAACTTTTACTAGATAACTATAATGGAAACGATAATCTGGGTTTTCATTTTCTTCTGCCTTTCTTTGAATTCTTTTAAACCAAGAACCTATTGTTGGCATTTCTTTTTTAGTTCTTCCCAAATAATTATCTGCTATATTAACTTTTCCACCATTTTCATCTCTAGTGTACAAGCTTTCTATATTATTAGTAATACCTAAAGATGCATATTCTTCAGCTACTGCTTCAGAAATAATTTGTTTTGTAAGCTCATTTACCTCTTGACTTCTTGTACTTCCTCTTGCCATTGTAAGTAATCCGTTTGTTACGTCTTCTACTTTATTTTCAACGCTTAAAACTGTTCTTTCTTTTCCTGTTATTTCGTCTTTTACTGTTTCTGGTTCTATATCAAATAAGTTTATAACTGTTTTTGAATTTGGACTTAATGTAACATTTACACCGCCCAATGCTTCAGCAACAACTCCATACTCACCTTCAGCATCAAGTGCTAAACTTTCTATTCCCATTAAAACTGCTGATCTTGCTGTTATTGTTTTTATTGTAACAGATTTACCAGCACCAGATTTTCCAAATATAACCATATTATAATTTGTCAATTTTGAACTAAAATTGTCGTATAATATTGGTAAACCTGTTTGCTTATTAAATCCTAAAGGTATACCATTTTCATGTCCAACTTCTGAAGTAAAAAATGGAAAAACAGTTGACATTGCTCTTCTGTCAAATGTATGTGATTTTGATAATTTATTATCAGCATATGGCATATTACTTCTAAATGCTTCGTCTTGCATAGCCCATGCTGGTTTTATATCTATAAGATTTTTTGACATTTCACTTGATAATAATTCTGTATATTTTTCTAATTCATCCATACTGTATGCAAATATTGTAGCTATAATAGATGAATCAAATAATTTATTAAAACCTGCTGCAATAGAATCACGTAATTCTTCTGCTTCCATTCTCTTTTGAGCTATAACTCTTTCTCTGTTTATATCTCCTCTATCTAATGCAACTATTCTTTCAGATTCTAGCTCATTTATTGTTCTATTTAAATCTGTTTGTGAAGAAGCTTCACTAACTGGATTTATAAAAACAGATACATTTATATCTCCAAAAGTATACATTCCTCTTAAAAATTCTGGAAATGTACACATTCTAGGCAAATTAGCTACTAGCATACTTCTAGCATATCTTGTTTTAGATGAAGATATTTCTATATGATTTGTATAACTTGCATCTATTCCACCTGGAGCGATTAAACTTTTAATATTTTTTTCATTTTTCTTAAATACACTAACTTCTTCTTTTTTTATACTTTCGATTTCATTAGTTATATAATCTTCTTTTCTACTTTTAAACATCTCTTTCCTCCTTCTTCTTTAGTCCTCTGCTCTTCTTCTCTTTACTACTTTTTTTCTTGTAGTAGTAACAGGTTTCTTAGGTGCCTCGATTTTAGGAGTTTCTTTTTTATTATCACTACTTTTTATTTCTTCTTTTGCTAACTTAAAAACTCTAGGGTCTAATTGATTTTCATATGTATCTAGTATTTCACTTGCTTTTTGTTTTATTTTTTCTTCTTTATTTATTGCAAATTCTAGTTCTTCAATTTGTTTTTTTCTATCTGCTTTTAATATGCTATTTGTTGCCATATCTATTGCTGCAATATTTATTTCTTGATCTAACTTTTCCTGTTTTTTCTGAATTACATCTTTTCCTGTACTATATAAAGAATCATATTGAGCATCCAAAGATTTTGATAATTGTAATAATTCTGCTTCATCTCTATTATAAGCAATATATAATAACTCTGCTAATTCTTCTGAATCTAATATAGAACATGCTATTTGTGAATTTCCAAGTGCACTAGCTATATTTTGACATCTTGTATATAATTCTGCAAAACACATATTGTATATTTCTTCTTTAGAATATTTCTCAAGTCCTCCACCGATTTCAGCAGAATAATATGAAACGACAACATATGTTCTTTCTTGTATTTCATTTTTGTGTGTACTTAATTTTGCAACATAATCTGTAATACTAACACCATATTCTAATATGTTTATTTTTCTTCTCTTTTCAAACTCTAATTTTTCTCTTAAAGCTTTATTTCCCATTGTTTTAGCTTGAACTATTTTAGCATCTATTTTATCTATTTCAATTGTTAAATTATCTATTCTAGCTTTATATTCTTCAATAATTTCTCTTAAATTTAAAGTTCTACTTTGAATATATAATTGAATTGGAAATCTTAATGTGTTTAAGAACTGAACAAATCCCTCTTCAACAGATATCTTTTCTTGTTCAGACATTAAATCATAGTTAACACCATTGCATTGTAAAATCATAATATATTGACTACCATTTTTTCTTACAATCATATTATCTACTATTTCTTCAAATTCCATAAATTCAAAAATTGACTCTCTTGTTAAATTTCCAACAAATCTCCCATAATTTTGGTCAATTCTTTTTTCTTTTACTTTGGAATCTTCTATAGTCTCATCATTTTCTCTTCTTTCAACTTTCTCTGCTTTTGGCTTCATTAAATAAATATAAAAAAGCACTAACATAACCATTATTCCTATAATAATGTAGATTCCAAATTGAAGCAAAGGTATTATACTACTCCCCATCTTTCTTTCCTCCTTTGTACACATACATCTTTCTATTTTTCTTAAATTTTATATATCTTAAAATAATTTCTCCAATTGGTTCCCCACCAATCTTTTTTGTTATTGGAAATGCTACTATCGTAGGAATTTTTATTGCTCCAACTGCAAATCCTATAAGTGCAAAAAAGGCTGTAATTATTATTCCTACTAAAGTCATCCCAAATGCTTTAAATAGCAAGAAAAATATTGATCCAACCATTGCTCCAATTGCTGTTGTTATTAAAGATTTCATTGTAAATATATATAAAATTCTTGATTCTCCTCTATAATTACGAGGTATTGGATAAGTTCCCATTAAAATTCCTCCTTAAAAAGTAGACACTATGTTTACTACTGTTTTCCATATAAAGTAGGCTCCAAATATTACCATTCCTGAAACCATTACTCCTATTAATTGTGTTTTTAATTTAGCTTGAGCCTCTGGTCCACCTGTTAAATATTTTATACCCATATATGTTGTTACTGCTACCATAATACCTGCACCAACCATTGTTAATATTTGTGCAAGACTTACAAAATTTTTAGTAACATCACCAACTTTAAAATCGCTTTTTCCTTTTCCTGCTTTTTTAAATTCATCTATATCTCCTTGCATTTGTTTTAGCATTCCATCTCCTGTATCTGCTGAACCAGAAGTTGAACCGGAAGTTGTAGTCGAAGAAGATCCTGGGTCTGTAGTAGGTGCAGCCCATACTGTATGTAGATTTAAGCAAATTGTACATACTATAAATATAGATATAATTAATTTAATTATCACTCTATTTTTTCCTAACATGCATATCGCCTCCTTACATTTTGACACATTTATACTATTATATTAATTATACTCAATAGGCCGTTTTTTTTCAACATTTTTCTTTAATATTTGCTAATTTTAATACAAATGTAACAAAAAAAATCTCAGAAAATTCTGAGACTTGATTTTTTTATTTTAATAATTATTTAAATATTTGTGTTGCCATATCACTAATTGCTGCCATTAAATTTACCGCTCCAAATAAAAGTACACAACCTATAACTATAGGAAGTATTGCTTTTTTAGTATCCGCTTTTTCTGATGGGCTAGCTAATAAATATTTTATACCTAAAACTGTTACTACAATAATTGAAATACCTGTACCCGCTACCTGTAACAATCCAATAACTGTATTTATTATTTTTCCTATATTATTATCAGCACTAGCCATATTGGAAGCTTGTGCTCCTGACATGCTGTTTATTACTGTTGTTGGATCTGTAATATCATCTGCATATACACTATTTATATTAAACACTACCAATACTGTAAATATTAAAAATAGTATTAAAATCATCTTTTTCATAACACAGCTCTCCTTTCAAACGAATTTTTAGAACTAATTTTCTTTAAAAGCTCCTTCTACAAAGTTTTTAGCTATAGTTATAATTCCTGAAGCTCCAAATAAAACAAGAGCTCCTATAATATAATTTGTAGCATATTTTTTTATGTCAGCTTTATCGCCTGCAGAAGCTACTATATATTTACATGCAACTACCATTAGCATAACAACAGCTACTGCTATTCCGACAATTCTTATTGTATTTAAACTAGTTGCAATTATTTTTACAATAACACCTCTAGAACTATTTGCACCCTCACCAGTTATTTTACCACTAAAATCTTTTACATCTGCTAAAGATATTACAGAAAATGCCATTATACAACACAATATTAGTATTAATATTTTTACTATCTTTCTCTTCATAACATCATCACCTTTAACTTATACTTTCCTTTAAATTCTATTTTGTTGGAAATAGTTTATCTGCAACTTCTATTAATGTAGCTATAATTTGAGCTGCTGCAAAAAGTATAAATGTTCCTGTAACATAAGAAACTGCATGTTTTTTAATATCTGCTCTATCTCCTGAAGAAGACATCATATATTTCATAGCTATAACTAATATTATAACTATTGCTACTGCTACAGATATAATTCTTAAAGCTGCAACTATTGTACCACTTGTGTTCTCTACTACATCTGTTACTTTTGAGCTTACTCCTCCAGAATTAAATTCTGCTGGATTAAAATTCGAAGTTCCACCTTCTGTTGCAAGTACAGTTGAAAAAACACTTAACACTAAAAAAGTAATACAAATAGTTACAAATATTCTAATAACTGACATTCTATTTTTTTTCTTCATATTTACCTCATTCTATTACTTAATTAAAAGCTTTTGAAATTTCTTGTATTAATGTTAAAATTCCAGACGCACCAAATAATACAAATGCTCCAACTACAAAAGGAACTGCATGTTTTTTTATTTCTGCTCTATCTCCTGGTGCTGATGACATATATTTCATTGCTACTGCTAATAACATAACTATTGCTACTGCTACTGCTGCAATTTTTACTCCAACTATTATTGTTGTAAGTAGTGAAGTGGCTTTACTACTTGCTGAAGTTGAATCTGACCACTTACTATTAATTAATTCTCCCATTTTTGCATTATAAGAAGTCCCCTCTCCTTGAGTTGCATTTGACTGTATTAAAAAAATAGGTGTTACTAACATTATTATAAAAAATACTATTATAATTTTTTTCATATACATTACCTCTCTACTTTTATTAACTAACTACACTTGCAAATTGTTTTATAATTCCTAATATTCCTGTACATGCAAACATTACAATTGCTCCAACTACATAAACAACTGCATGATTTTTTATTGTTGCTTTATCTCCTGGTGCTGATGACATATATTTCATTGCTAATACAATTAGCATTATTATTGCTACACCGATTGAAATAACTTGTGTAACTGTTATAGCTGTTCCTGCAATTTTATTTATTGGATCTGTTACAGCTTTATCTCCTTCTTTAGTCATCATCTCAGTTTTTTTACTATTCCAATCAAATCCGCTTCCTCCTGTTTGAGGAGCTCCTGTTGAAGTCGGTGTGCTTGTTGAAGCAGGTGTCCCTGTTGCATATATATTGCTTTGTAATAAAGTAATTGACAATAATAATATTAAAATTACACTTATAACTTTTCTTTTCATAGATTTATCCTCCGTTCTTATTTCATCACTATAATAATTATAACATTTTTACAAAATGTTTTCAACTTTTGACATTTTCTTACTACTTAAATTCCCTTAAAATTTATTTATATTTTTATATTAACTTATATGTCTTTTTTTGTAAATAGAATTTTTTAAGTATTTTTAATACAAATAAAAATTTCCACAAATTATATTAAAATTGTGGAAATTATTTTTATTATAAATTATAATCTTGAACAATTTTTGAAAAAGCTTCTAATATAGCATTATATTCTTCTTTAGAGACACCTTTTTCGTCTAATGATTTTATAGGTTCGAAAGTACCATCTGTATAATAATCTAATATTTTTTCATCTATTAAGTCATAATCATATTCTGTATATAATCTGTCCTCAATTTCAATTTCTAATTTGTCCAAGCATTCTTTTAAATTTTTGCTTAAGTATTTCATAATATTTATTCTAGGTTCATATAAATATCGTTTTTTGTAATCACTAAGGATATCTTTAAAATTATTATTTTCCATATTCTCTCTCCTTTGTTTTATATTCTAACATATATATTATTTTTTTTCAACATATCGAACTACTTCGGTTAATTGAAATTTTGTGTTTCTTTTTCAATTCACCAAAGTAATATTTTGCATATATTTGCTATCATTTTTATATATATTATTATGAGGTGTTAAAATGAAATTATCAGATGCTATTAGAAAAAGACTTAATTATTATTTAGAACTTAAAAACATGAAAGTATGGGATTTATGCAAATATTCTGGCATTCCTTGTTCTACAATTAGTACTTTTAGATCTGGAAAAACTGAACTCCTAAAACTAGATACCCTTCTTCATATTTGTAATGGTTTTAATATTACTTTACAAGAATTTTTTTCTGATCCTATATTCGATGTTGTTGAACAAGATTAGATAGTTCTAATTAAAATATTTAATGTTTCCTTGCATTAAAAATATGACTGTAAATCAAGCCTTATAACTTCGTTGTTATAGGGTTTATTGTGTTTTTACTTTTTTCTTGGGTTTATTATGATTTTTTATATATAAAATTTTCAAAATTCGCTTTTTATAATAAATGTCAATCTGATGATTTGAGATGGAATGGGGCTGTGTTTGAAGCTTCGGGTTATGAGCGACGGATGAACGGTTTTTGTGGGTTTGTGAAAATTAGAGCTTTTGTTGGTATATCACTATTTACAAGAGTTTTGGTTTATGGAACATTTGTGCATTTTTAGGAGGTTTTTGGAAGAGGATTTTACCCAATTTTTACCCAATGGGTGTGGTACGTTCGTTCTTAGAAATTTGGCTCTTGTAGGTGCTTTTTTGAAAATGAAAAATTTTAATTTTTGGAGGTAGTTTTTTATTATGAGTA
>CATJZH010000070.1 GCA_949746285.1 uncultured Clostridia bacterium | reverse complement strand
TCATTTTTCTTTATTCCAAATTTATATAATAAGGCTATATATAATATTGCCATAATTATCATAAATATATAATTATATTCTAATCCTTCTTTATTATATTTAAAAAATTCTCTACTAAATACTTTCTTTTTTTCGGGAATTCTAAGATTACACCAAGCAATAAATTTTCCCACTACTAATCCTAGTAGTGCTGCTATTACAAAATTCAATATATGTACATTATTAAAATACATTATTTACCTTCCTGACTTTTCAAATATTTTCTAATTACTAATTCTTCTAATGGTCGTTTTATTCTAGTCATCCATAAATCTTTCTTTGCAATTGGCTGTACTAGTATTGGAAACATTTTTGACCTATTAGCACCTATTATATCTGTAAAAATTTGATCGCCTACAACTCCTATATTTTTCGAATCTATGCCTAATATTTTTTGAGCTTTTTTAAAACCTCTTTTAAGTGGCTTAGTTGCAAACATTACATATGGTATGTCTAATAGTTCTGATATCATTTTAATTTTTTCTAATTTATTACTATTTGATAATATAATACATTTTATATTTTCCTTTTTTAAGCTGCTATACCACTTTTCTAATCCTTCTACAACTTTTAATTCAAAATCTAACAATGTATTATCTACATCTAACATTAATGCTTTTATATTGTTTTCTTTTAAAAATTCAACTGTAATATCGGTAACTTTTTTACAATATAATTTAGGATAAATTATCATTTTTCTCCTCCAATTTTACGTATATATTATCAATTTGTTAGTATTTTGTCAATTCTAAAATATTTTATGATTTATATTAGTATATACCAAGTAACTATAGGTAATTTTTATTTGAGTTAATAGCTATAAAAATTAAGTGTAAGTAAGGTAAATGATATAAATTTTACGTTACTCACACTTAATTTTTTTATTTTATTTCTATTGTTTCTCCCACAGTTCCTGTGATACTAGATGGTAGAGAAACTACGGGACGCACGCCAGCCGCATCACTCTTATAGTAGTCGTAGTCACTACCATACACATAACCGTTATAATTCACACCCCAAACATAATCAGAATTGCTTGGATAGGGTGCAGCAAACCAATAAAATGTCGCTCCATTATAGGTCTTATTATGTGACACATATAATGTATCTGTGTTGTCTATATAAAAAAATCCTTCTATTGTTGAATCTGTTTTTAAACTTGTCTCATGTTTTTCATTATAACTTTTCATTAGTATATCAAATTCTGCTGCTCCTTGCGCTTCTGCTCCTTCATATCCATTTGCAAATTCATTCCAATAACTTATTGTTTTTAAGCCATTTAGCAATACTTCTCTATTGATTTTAGAATTTACTACATGTGTTCCTGAAATATCTAAGCCAGCTTGTTCTGGTACAAATTTATTCGGTAGAAAATCATCTAATATTATATATACCTTACTCTCATCTTTATATAATAATTTCCAATTACTTACTTCTTGCACTAATTTTGTTTCATTGTTTGTTACTGTCGTTTTATAATTTATTGCTTTTCCATAATCTTGTGGTGTTATTTGACTTATTAATGTATCATATGTTGGCTCTTCTGTTTCTCCACCATTTACTGTATTTCCATTTTTGTCTGTATGTGAAATATTTCCTTCAAATAATTCTCCTGTACTTTGTACATATTCTATTTGCAGACCAAAACTTATATTACTTTCGTTTTCTAAAATCTCTCCACTATCTGCTGGCCATTCTACTGTAAAGTGTATATTGCATTTATCACCTGCTTCTATTTTTGGATGGTCTGTTTTAATGGCATCTAGTCCTGTTACTTTTATTTTTTCACTTCCTGTTATATTTGTTGGAGTCACTGCTTGTACTTCTGCTGGTATTGACCCTACATTTACTATATCTACTGAAAATTCTACTCCTGAACCTGGATAGCTTAAGTCTGCTACATTTACTGTTAATGTATTCTTATCTT
>CATJZH010000069.1 GCA_949746285.1 uncultured Clostridia bacterium | reverse complement strand
TTAACACCAGCTGTATCTAATGTTCCTCTAATGATGTGGTATCTAACACCAGGTAAATCTTTTACCCTTCCACCTCTTATAAGTACAACACTATGTTCTTGTAAGTTGTGTCCTACTCCTGGTATATAAGATGTAACTTCATATCCATTTGAAAGTTTAACTCTGGCAACTTTTCTTAAAGCTGAGTTAGGCTTCTTAGGAGTAACTGTTTTTACAACTGTACATACACCTCTTTTTTGTGGTGCTCTGTGATCAGTTTGAACTTTTTTTCTTGAGTTATATCCTTTTTGTAATGCAGGAGCTGTTGATTTTGTTGTTGATGTTTTTCTACCTTTTCTTACTAATTGATTAATTGTTGGCATTCCTCTTTTTCACCCCATTTCTTTTAATAATATATGTATTATTTTATTTATAAATAAACAAAATAATACGCTAGAATATAAGTTTCCCTATATAATAGCGTATCTATTTTATCATCTTTGTTATATAATGTCAATACTTTTGGAATCATTTTACAATACTGATTTCCCTAAGTTTTTATTCATTTTATAATGTAAAATCTTCATCATCTTCTCTTTGTAATTTTTTGTATTCAGTTTGAGCATCCTTATTTGCATTTTTTGCAGTTTTACCTTTTTTAACTAGGTCTTCTCTAGCTTTTTTCTTAGCCTTATCTACAACATCTTTTTGTCTTTCATTAAAAGCTTTCTCTTGTTCTGGTGTTAATGTCCAAGATTTATCTCCTGAAGCATCTTCTTTTATATCGTCAATTTGTTTTTCTATTTGATTTTTTACCCAATCTTCTTTTCTTTGATCTGCTAATGTTTTCTCTCCCCATTTCCATGGGAAAATTCCATAAGTTTTTATTTTATATCTTATATTGCTAAACCAACCTTTTGCTTGTCTATATTCTACTGGTAAAGCACTATTATACTGTCTATCAATTTCTTCTGTATTTCCATCTTGTCTAACTTTATCATACAGTCCTTCTACAACATCTCCTACACTTCCATCTTCTACTCTAGCAAAATCTACAATTTCGCCTCTATTGTTTTTTAATTCCACATCTTGTCCAAATAGTTTCGCTGTTGTTGTTTTTTGACGCTTAGATAAATCCTTATAAGTATCTCTTCTTTTTTCTGCTTTTAATTTATCTAGTTCTAATTTATTCATATCTTTTGAATCTTTAGACAATGAATTTACTTGTTTTTTTAATTTTATTTCATCTTTTGCTATATCAGATATTTCAGCCAATATATCTTCTGCTCTTACTCCAGCTTTTAATCCTTCTTTCCAAGTTTTAACCTTGTTAGGATATAATTTAAATATTTTATAATCAACTAATTTTTTTGCATCTTCTTTATTTTTTTCAGTATAAAATTCTTTTGTTTCAGCAATAACATCTTTCCAATCAAGATCTTGAAATTTATCTTGAGATAAAAAATTCATTAATCCGTCTGCATCATCTATTGACTTTATTGTTTCTACACCATTTTTAGTTTCCTTAGTTATTTTTGCATCGAACTCTAAAAGTAAGAAGCCTAAATCTATACTACCTGCTTTCAAATTTTTTAATTCTTTAAGACCATTTAGCATTTCATTTAAATCTTTTTTACTTAAAGCTTTGCTATCATATTTTGCTTTTTGAACTTGTTTACAAATTTTTGAAAATATATCTTTATATTCATTTGGTTCTTTAATCTTACTTACAGTTTTTTCACGTTTTTCAACAGTAGTAAGTATAGTAGATACATCAGGGATTTCTTTTAATAGTAAAGCTTGTACTTTAGGTTCATCTAAAGTACTATCTTTATCACATAATTCTTTAACTACATCTTTATATGCTTTTGCTTTTTCTATTCTTTCTGTTCTATTTTTAATAACTTCTTCTGCATCTGTATTACGCTCATCTACTGTTTTTACTTCAATGCTTCTTTTTTCAAATTCTTCTAGACTTTTTTGCATTGTATTTGTTTTATTCTTTTTAAAGTCTTTTTCAAGGTCTTCAAATCCAACTCTATCGCTTTCTTTTATATTAAGTTCAATATTTTTTAGTCTACTTGAAACTTCTTGATTTAGAAGGTCAATAATTTTCTTAACATCCTCACTACCTTCTATTCTTCCTTTTTCAATTACTGGATTTTTAACTATATAGCTATCGATTTCTTCTAATTTATCTGCAATTTGTTGTTTATTAAATCCAGTTCTTGTTTGGTTAACACAGATTTCATTTAACTCATTTGACATACTTCTTAATATTTGCAATACTGCGTCAAAATCTGAATTAACTGACAACTCATCAATTCTACTTTTTCCTACACTCATACTTTTTCTCCTTTATTATTATAAATTTTCTAAAATTTCTAGTCTTGCTTTTATTTTTGATACTAAAGTAATATATTCTTGTAATTCTTCTCTTGTCAAATTTTTAACAACATCATCTGTTAGTTTTGACTCTATTAAAGCTAATTCTCTTTTGTATTCTTCTAATTCACTTTTATCCATACTAATTCTCCTTTCGTATATGCTTTTTTCTTCTGTGCATAAGTACAACTAATATCATTCTATCATAATTTGCCATTTTTTTCAATAGTTTTACATAAAATCACAATATTAATTAAACTTTGCATCTTTTCATTATTTTATTTTAATATTATGTAACTTTTTTATTGATTTCTGCTAGAGCTCTATCACTTAATAATTTATATCTTTGTTTCTTATCTCTAATCTTTTCCTCTAATTCTGGTACAATACCAAAGTTTGCATTCATTGGTTGAAATTTTGAATTATCTGTAGATATATATTTTGCTAAAGCACCAATAATCGTCTTCTCTGAAAACACCTGCTTTCTTTTTTCATATTCTATATCATCTAAATTTGTTTTTAATCTTTCTACAGCATTAATTCCTGCAACAAATCCTGAAGATATTGATTCTACATACCCCTCTACACCTGTTATTTGACCTGCAAAAAATATCTTTGTATTATTTTTCATATTATATGTATTGTCTAGTATTTTTGTAGAATTTATATATGTATTTCTATGCATTACTCCATATTTCATAAAATTGGCTTTTTCAAGTCCTGGTATTTTAGAAAAAACTCTTTTTTGTTCACCATATTTTAAATTTGTTTGAAAGCCTACCATATTGTATATATTTCCAGCTAAATTATCTTGTCTTAGCTGCACTACAGCATACGGTCTATATCCTGTTTTAGGATTTGTAAATCCTACTGGTTTTAGTGGCCCAAATCTTAATGTATCTATTCCTCTTTTTGCCATAATTTCTATTGGCATACAGCCTTCAAAAATCTCTTTTTTCTCAAAATTGTGTAAGTTTACTACTTCTGCTTTTATAAGCTCTTCATAAAAATCCTCATATTCTTCTTTATTCATTGGAAGATTAATATAACTAGCCTGCCCATCTTTAATTCTATTTTTCCATTTTTCTATATCTTCTTCTTTTTCTCTTTCTTGTGAATATCTATCTCCATAAAATGCAATACTCATATTTATAGAATCCTTTTCTATAATTGGAGCTGCTGCATCATAAAAAAATAATTTATCATCACCCGTAAGATTACTTATGTCTTCTGATAATCTTTCTGAAGTTAATGGTCCTGTAGCTATAACAACAATTTTATCTGTTGGAATTTTAGTAATTTCTTCTCTTACTACTTCTATATACTCGTTTGCTTCTATCACTTGTGTTACCTTTTCAGCAAATTTTTCTCTGTCTACTGCTAAAGCTTGTCCAGCCGGAACACTCACACTATCTGCTATAGGTATTAAAGCACTCCCTAATAATCTAAGTTCTTCTTTTAAGACTCCACAAGCATTTGTCAATAAATTAGATTTAAAAGAATTACTACATACTATTTCTGCTAAATTTTCATTACTATGTGCTTCTGAAAATTTATTTGGTTTCATCTCATAAAGTTTTACTTTAATTTTTCTTTTAGCTATTTGAAGTGCAGCTTCGCTTCCAGCTAGTCCTCCACCTATTACAATAATTTCATCCATATCTATTTTCCTATTTTTATCATAATAATCCAATTTAATAATTTTATTATAGCCTAAAACTCACAGTTTTCAATAACAGAATCATTACATTTAATTTACAAAATAATAAAAGGAAAATATTCATTTTGTTTTGAATACTTTCCTTTTCATTTATTATTTTGTTTTCTTAGACATTGTTTTCTTTTTGGTAGTTTTTCTTTTTTTAGCAGGAGATTTTTTAGCTACTTTCTTTTTCTCCTTTTTTATTTCTGATAAGTCTTCGCTCGCTGGAACAAATTTTTCTCCTGGTTTCGGTTTGTTCCAAGAAATATATTCGCATCCCTCGTTTTCACCTTTATTATTTTCACAAATATAGTAATTACGTCTTTTTTTAGTTTTTCTAACTTGAACAACTCCACCACATACTGGACATGGAACATCAATTGTTTCTATAATAGGTTTTGCATTTTGACATTCTGGATATCCTGGGCAAGCTAAGAATTTTCCATATCTACCATATTTTATTACCATCATTCTTCCACATTTTTCACACTGAACATCTGATTCTTCATATTCTAATTTGACATGTTCTAATTCTTTTTCAACTTTCTCAACAACTTTTTCAAAAGGTGTGTAAAACTCAGATATTACTTTTTTCCATTTTTCGTTTCCTTCAGCTATTTTGTCGAATTCTTCTTCCATACTGGCTGTAAACTCTACGTTTATGACATCACTAAAATTTTCTATAAGTAACTTATTTACTACTTTTCCTAAATCTGTTGGTATTAATTGTTTTTGTACTTTTTCAATATATCTTCTTGTTAATATAGTTGTTATTGTTGGTGCATAAGTACTAGGTCTTCCTATTCCTTTCTCTTCTAAAGTTTTTACTAAGCTCGCTTCTGTATATCTTGGTGGTGGCTCTGTAAAACTTTGTTTTGCTTCTATATCTTCTTTTTTTACTTTTTCACCAACTGTTAAATCTGGAATAGTTTCCATTTCTTCTTTTTCTTCATTTTCAACATATAAGGTCATATATCCTTTAAATTTCATTGTTTGACCATTTGCTTTAAAATTATAGTCATTTCCATCTATTGAAACTGAAACAGTATCATATATTGCTGCTGCCATCTGACTTGCCATAAATCTATTATATATTAATCTATATAATTTGTATTGGTCATTTGTTAAACTTGATTTTATAGATTCAGGTGTAAGCTCTATATGAGATGGTCTTATTGCTTCGTGTGCATCTTGAGCTTCAGATTTTGTTTTATAAAATCTATTTTCATAATAATTTGCTCCATATGTTTTTTCTATATGTTCTTTTGCAGCACTTCTAGCTTCATTTGAAATTCTAGTAGAATCTGTTCTCATATACGTAATTAATCCTGTTACTCCATAATCTGGTAATTTTATTCCTTCATATAAACTTTGAGCAACTGACATTGTTTTCTTAATTGAAAAATTTATTTTCCTTGATGCATCTTGTTGCATTGTACTTGTTGTAAATGGTGGAGCTGGATTTCTTTTTCTCTCTCCTTTTTTTACATCTACTACTTTATATTCCGCTTTTTCAAGATCTTTTAATATATTATCTACTTCTTCTTTTGAATGTAATTCTACCTTTTTTCCATCTTTTCCTATAAATTTACAATTAAACTTTGTTTTAGTTTTCTTATCTGACACTCTTAAATTTATATTCCAATATTCTTCTGGAATAAAGTTTTCAATTTCTTCTTCTCTTTCAACTATTAGTCTTACTGCTACTGATTGAACTCTACCTGCTGATAAACCTCTTTTAACTTTTTTCCATAATACTGGACTTATTTTATAACCCACTATTCTATCTAAAACACGTCTAGCTTGCTGTGCATTAGTTAGATTTAAATCTATTTTTCTTGGATTACTTATTCCACTTTTTACTGCTTCTTTTGTTATTTCATTAAATGTTACTCTACAAACACTATCTTCATCTATTCCTAATATATATGCTAAATGCCATGCTATTGCTTCTCCCTCACGGTCAGGGTCAGTTGCAAGATATACATGTTTTGCATTTTTAGCTTCCTTTTTTAATGAATTTATTAAACTAGCTTTTCCGCGTATATTTATATATTCTGGTTCAAAATTATTTTCTATATTTATTCCCATCTTTGATTTAGGTAAATCTCTTATATGTCCCATTGATGCAATTACTTTACTTTTTCCACCTAAAAATTTATTTATTGTATTAGCCTTAGCTGGTGATTCAACAATAACTAATTTATCAATCATTTGTTTTCTCCTACTAAAATATTATTTATATTTTGTCAATAATTTTACTACTTATGTATTGTAATTCATTATTTATATTTATGCAAGCAAAATTTAAAAGTATAGAAAAATCTATACCTTTAAATTAGTTATTTACTAGTTCTACAATCTCATTATAAATTTTTTCTTCTACATCAGTTGGTGCTATTGTAGATGCTATTTTCCCCATTTCTTCTAATTCAGACGAATTTTCAATTATTTCGTCTATTTCTTCTGATAATTTTTTTCCATCTACTACATTATTTAAAATGATTTTAGCAGCACCTAATTTCTTTAATACTAACGCATTATCTTCTTGTCTATTAGCTGACATTGATGGAAGTGGTATAAATATAGATGGTTTTCCCACAATTGAAATTTCTGTTATTGTCATTGCACCACTTCTACATACAAATAAATCTGATATATTCATTAATTCTTCCATATTATATATATATGGTAAAATCTTTACATTTTTTAATGAATTTATAGAAATGCTTTCCTTTTCAAAACTTTCTTTTACTATGTCAAATTGTTTTGTTCCAGTTGCCCAAATTATTTGATATTTTTCATTTTTCTTAAGCTTTACAAGTTCTATTACTGCTTCATTTATTTTCTGTGCTCCTTGACTACCACCAAAAACTAAAACAATAGGCAAGTTATTTCTTATTCCTATTTCTTCTAATATTTCTTTTTTTCTTTGCACAGATATATCCATTTTTCTAATTTTTGTAGGTGTACCTGTTACTACTATTTTTTTGCATCCTTCCAGTTTAGATTTTGTTTCTTCAAATCCAACTAGTATTTTATCTACTCTTTTGGAATATAATTTTACTGCTCTTCCTGGGTAAGCATTACTTTCATGAAATACTGTTGGTATCTTTCTTTTTAAAGCAACACTAAACACAGGTCCACAAATATACCCACCTGTTCCCAATACTAAATCTGGTTTAAACTCATCAAAAATTTTGGCAACATCTTTTCTACTAGATATTGTTTGATAAATATGTTTAAAATTTTTAATAGAAAGTTCTTTTTTTAATCCAAAAGCTTCTATTGTTTTTAATTTATATCCTGCTCTTGGTACTAAATCATTTTCTAACCCTCTATTTGTACCTATAAACAATACTTCTGATGACGAATCTTTTTCTTTTATTTTATTAGCAATTGCAATTCCAGGATTAATATGACCTCCTGTTCCTGCTGCCGAAATAATTACTCTCATTCTAACATCCCTACTATTTTATATTTGGAAATTTATAGTTTTTCCATAAACTACTTACTATTTCTAGATATACTCAGTAAAATTCCTACAGCCATTAAATCTGCTAACATCGCTGAACCACCATAGCTAAAAAATGGAAGCGGCATACCTGTTACTGGTATGGTATTTGTAACAACTGCTATATTTATTAATGCTTGAAGTCCAATCATCGCTGTTAATCCAATTGCTATTAGAGTTCCAAACGTATCTTCTGATTTTATTGCTATTACTATTCCTCTCCATACAAATAGTGCAAATAGTAAAATAACTAGTGTGCATCCAAAAAATCCTAATTCTTCTGCTAAAACAGCAAATATAAAATCATTTTGTGGCTCTGGTAAATATAGATATTTTTGTTTACTATTTCCAAGACCTAAACCAAATAATCCTCCTGAACCAATCGCATATAAACTATTAGTTATTTGCCATGCTTCACCTGTTAAATCTGCTGATTCTAAGTTGAGCCAAGTTTGAATTCTTGAAAATCTAAAATTTGCCTCTCCTCCACCAGTTGAAGTTTTTAATAAAAATCCTAAAATTCCTACTACACCTAAAACTCCTGAAGCTATAAAATATCTAAAAGCTGAACCAGCAACAAACATTTGAACTAATGTAATTGCAACTATAATAAATGTAGCACTAAAATGATTTTGCAATATAAATATTGCAACAACTATTGGTACTAAAAAAATAAGTGGAAATAAAAATCCTGGAACAAATTTCTTTATTTTATTTTTCTCTTTCATATCACTTAATATAGCTGCATAAAAAACTACAAATCCTACTTTTGCGAATTCTGATGGTTGAAAAGAAAAACCAAAAATATTTATCCATCTTCTAGCTCCTCCTGCATAGGTTCCTGCAAAACCAACTGCTACAAGTAAAGCTAAAAGTCCTAAATATATTATCCATTTAAAAGGTTTATAAATTCTATAATCGATTTTTGAAAGAGTTATCATTGCAAATAGTCCTAATGCTGCAAGTGCTCCCTGTTTTACAACATATTTATAACTATTTCCACTTTCAGAAAGTGATGTTGGAGCACTAGCTGAAAGTAACATTATTAGTCCTATACTTAAAAGCAACAATGTTACTATTAAAATAGAATAATCAAATTTTTTATTAAGAAATAATCCAATTTTTTTTGATTTTTTTCCCATCTGCTTTTACATAGTCCTTTGTAAATTTAGGTTTTCAAGTTATAAACTTCGGATTTCCTATAACCTTTTAAACTATTAAAATTGCTATTGTAGATGCTACTATTGTTATAAGTGAAAATACTGCCACTACTTTATTTTCTCTCCAACCACTTAATTCAAAATGATGATGTAGTGGAGACATCCTAAATAATCTCTTTCCTGTTTTTCTAAAATATAAAACTTGCATAATAACAGATAAAGTTTCAAGTACTGGTATAATTGCTACTATTATTAATATTAACGGTAATTTCAAGTATATTGTCATACTAGAAATTACACCGCCTAATAATAATGAACCTGTATCTCCCATCATTACTTTAGCTTTATAAAAATTATATATTAAAAATCCTGCACAACAACCTACAACAATTGCTCCAAAAACAGAAATACTTTCATATCCCATTTTAATAGCAATTATTGAAATTGCAGTTATCATTATTGCACTTACAGAGCCTGCCAATCCATCTACGCCATCTGTTAGATTTACTGCATTTGTTGCTGCTAACATAACGAAAATTGTAAATGGTATATAAATCCATATTGGTAATAATAAATTATAATTTATAAATGGGATTATTATTTCTGTTCCTATATTCGCATAATTAATTAAAAACATTGTATATATTACAGAAATTATTAAAAGTCCTAACATTTTTAATTTTGGATTTAATCCTTCTGTATTTTTTAAAACAACTTTTTTAAAATCATCTATAAAACCAACTATTCCAAATCCAATACTTGCAAGTGCTATTGCTATTATTGGAACTATATCTTTCCCATCTATAATGTAATACACTATTGTCATAACTATAATAGAAATAATCATCATTATTCCACCCATAGTGGGTGTTCCTTGTTTTTTTAAGTGTGCTCTAGGTCCATCTAATCTCTCACTTTGACCTACTTTTAGTTTCTTTAAAATAGGTATTACTATCTTTCCTAAAATAGCTGTCAAAATAAATGATATTACTAAATAAATTATTTGTTTAGTCATCTTTTTTCTCTCCTAATATCTCTTTAACAATTATTCTTTCATCAAATGGATTTTTCTTTCCATTTATTTCCTGATATACTTCATGACCTTTTCCTGCTAAAATAACTATATCTCTTTTATTCATCATTTTTACAGCTTTTTTTATAGCTTCTTTTCTATCAATTATAACTTCATATTTACCTTTAGTCTTTGATATTCCTTTTTCTATTTCACTAATAATTTGTTCTGGTTCTTCAGTTCTAGGATTATCTGTTGTTACTATAGTATAATCTGCTAGCCTTCCTGAAACTTCTCCCATCCTTGGTCTTTTTTCTGTATCTCTATCTCCACCACAACCAAATACACAAATTACTCTTCCTGGTGTATATGTTTTTGCGGCTTGTAGTACATTTTCTAGACTTTCTGCTGTATGTGCATAATCTATCATTATTGCTAAATCTTCTTTATTGGGTACAAGCTCATTTCTTCCTGGAACAACTATACTTTCTAAACCTTCTTTTATCTTTTCAGCATCTATTCCTAAAGATACTGCAAGTGAAATAGCAGCTAATGCATTATATACACTATATCTTCCTGGTATATTTACCTTTACTCTTTCATTTCTGATTCCTATTTTTACTTTAAAATCTACACTTATATTTGTTATTGTTATATCCTTTGCTAATAAATCAGATTTATTATCTACTGAATATGTTTTTATATCACAGTTTGGTGAAGCTTTTATTATTTTATTACATTTAAAATCATCACTATTTACAAATCCTTTTTGACACATTGAAAATAATTTTAATTTTGTTTCAAAATATTCATTCATATCTGCATGTTCTTTTAAACTTATATGATCTTTGTATAGATTTGTAAAAATTCCATAATCAAAATTGCATCCATCTACTCTAGATAATTTTAAGCTTTGTGATGAAACTTCCATAACTACATAATCTACTTTAGCTTTTGCCATTTTATAAAATAATCCTTGAAGCTCTAAGCTTTCTGGTGTAGTTCTATTACTAAATCCTAAACACTCTTCTCCAATATAATTTGCAATAGTTCCAATTAATCCAACTTTATATCCCGCCTTTTCTAAAATAGCTTTAATCATATATGTTGTTGTTGTTTTTCCTTTTGTTCCTGTTACTCCTATTAATTTAAAATATCTTGATGGATTTCCAAAATAATTACAAGAAACTCTAGCTAAGGCTTTTCTTGTATCATCTGTTATAATAATTGTTATTCCTTTCGGAATTTTTATTTTTTTAAAATCGGCTGACATGTCAAGCATAACTGCTATAGCACCATTTTCAATTGCTTCATTTACATATTCATGCCCATCAAAATCATATCCTTTTATGGCTATAAATAAAGAATTTGGTTTTATATTTTTAGAATTACATTCTACTTTTTTTATATCTATTTCCAAATCACCTTTTGATTTTAAATTCTCAATACCTGTTAATAATTTTTTTAATTCCATTTGAACTTGTTCCTCCGATATTTATTCTATGTTATTATATAGTAAAAAAGTTTTTTTGTACAGATTTATTTATTAAAATATATTCTTAATATCAAAATATAGACTTATTTCATTATAAAACTTTACTATTAAGCAAAAGCCTGCTATAATATATATTACATTATGATACGGAAAGGGGCATAAATATGGAACTACGGTTCAACAAAGGGGATTTAGAAATTTTAAAATCCTTAAAAGATGATGAGCTTGCTGCAACATTTGAGTATCTTTATGGATCTGCATGTTTTCTTAAGGGGTGTACTAATTTCAGGCAGACCCACCGTGATATAGTAGATGATGCAGTAGAGCTTTCGGAAAGTGTTGCAAGACAAATCAAAAAACGGGCTAATCTAAAGCCAACCAATTGCTATCGCAATTTTCATACTTCCTATACACCAGAAGTAAGAAAATGGTTGATTTCTAAGGAGAAGCCTACTGATTTTGCAATACCAGACTTTTCGTTTAACTCAGCTCTTAAAAATTATATTCGTAAAGCTTCTTATCTTTAATTCCTTTCTCGGCGGGTCGTTACACTAGGTCCGCCTTCTTATTTTTCTTCTTTACTTTCTATTTCATTTGTTGGCTCAAGTTCTAAGTAGTTTATAACTTCATTTAAAATTTTTCCTGCAACTGGTGCTGCAACTGTTCCACCTTGATGCCCAGATTCACCTGTTGGATTATATAAAGTTACTAATATGCAGAGCTCGGGATCATCTGTTGGAGCAACACCTATAAAAGATGTTACGTATTTACCTGTATTTACACCATCTTCAGAAGTTCCTGTTTTTCCACCTACATTATATCCTTGCACTCTTGCATTTTTTCCAGTTCCTTCTGAAACAACTGATGTCATCATACTAAGTACAGATTTTGCTGTTTCTTCTGAAATTACTCTATTTTTATATTCTGGCTGCATATCTTGAACTTCACCTGTATTTGAATTTACTATTTGTTTTACAATTCTTGGTTTTACATATGTTCCATTATTAGCTATTGCTGAAACCATGCTTATCATTTGAATTGGTGTTACCTCAAATCTTTGACCAAAACTTATAGTTGCAAGTTCAACAGGTCCAACCTTATCTTCTTTTAAAAAAATGGAGTTTGCTTCTCCTATTAAATCAATTCCCGTTTTTTCTAAAAATCCAAATTTTTGCAAATATTCATAATATTTATTTACACCTATTTTTTGCCCCAAACCTATAAATACAGGATTACATGAATTCATAAGTCCTTGTCTTAAACTTTGTGAGCCATGTGGTCTATAGTATCTCCAACATTTTATTCTAGTTCCAGCTATTTCAATGCTTCCTGTACAAGAATAACTACCAGCTCTATCTGGCTCAGCTATTCCTTCTTCTAATGCTGCAGATGTTGTTACAAGTTTAAATGTAGAACCTGGTTCATATGTATCTGCTATTGCTTTATTTCTCCACATTCCTTGCAAATATGTTGATTTCTGTGAACTATCAAGTTCAGACCACATACCAAATAATTCTGGATCTGCTACTTGATATGGATTGTTTAAATCATAAAAAGGATATGTTGCCATTGCAAGAATATCTCCTGTTTTAGGATTCATAATAATTACATTTCCACCATCTGTACAAACATTTTCTATACAGGCATTTTCTAAATATTTCTCAGTAATTGCCTGTATATTCATATCTATTGATAATACTAAATCATTACCTTTTACCCATTCATTATAACTCTCCCCTGTATCTCCTATAATATTTCCTTTAGCATCTAACATTTTGCTAATACTTCCATTTTCACCTTTTAAAACTTCATTATACTTTGCCTCTATTCCATCTAACCCCTGATTATCACTTCCTACAAAACCTATAATATGAGATGCAAGTGTCGCATATGGATAATATCTTTTAGTATCTTCATCTATATTTATTCCTGAATAAATATTATTTTCCTGCATCCATATTCTTAACTTATCTGTTTTTTCTTTTTCCACTCTTTTTACTATAGTTTCAATAGAACTATTTTTAGTTACTTTTTTATAAACTTTTTCATAATCTAACTCAAAAATTTCTGAAAGTGTTTTTGCTATTTTTTCTTCATTTTCTTTAGATATATTTACTGGATTTACTGTTACAGTCTCTACACTACTACTTTTAGCTAAAATATGTTCTCCACTTGCATCATATATTGTACCTCTTCCCGCTGTTATACTTCTACTTACATATTGTTGATTTTCCGATTTTCTTTTCCAGTCTTCCCCTTCTACAAATTGAATTATTCCTACTCTAATAAATAATATAACCCAAATAACACTCACTATCATCAATATAATAATTATTCTTTTCTTTAATCCTAAATTGCTATTTTGCATTCTCCTTCCTCCAGCTACTTAATAATTATTAAATTTTATTAGGTTAATTTTAAAATAGAACTTTACACATTGTCCTTATTTTTTTATATATAAAAAGATATTATATTGTTTCATTACAGTTACTCTCTTAATTCTCATAACTTTCATTTATCAATATAATATCTTTCATTTTAAACATATGTTATAAATTGGACAAAAATGTCCTTTAACAAGCGTCCCCAATGGGACATTATCTTCCTATTACAGGAATTCCATTTTCAAAATTTATATAACTACTTTCAACTACATTATTGCTTTTATTATTGTACACTAATACATCGAATCCTTGATGAAAGTTAGATTGTTCTGTTCCTTCAAAATTTATAGATGCTTTTTGCGTATCTATTATAACTGGTCTAACTGTATCTACCATTGTTTCTAAATGAATATTTTGGTCTGCACCTTCTTCTGCTATAACTTTTCCATCTTCTATTATTGCATAATAATTTGATTTATAAACTTTACTTATATCTAGTCCTAAATCATTTATCATTTTATTATATTCTAGAGTTGTAGCATTTGGCAGATTATTTTTTACTAATATAACTGTAAAATTCTTTTGATTTAATGCTTCTATGTATTCATTTGGATTAAATATATTTACTATTTTAGCATTCTGTACATCATTATTATATTGCTCTAATTGTCTATCTAAATGCTTATATTCGTCTTTTCCTCTTTTGTCTTCAATATCATAATGTTCTTTAATATATTCTCCTAAATAGTTAGTTGTTTTTTCTGCTCCGTATATATTTAAGTGATTATTTCTTGAAGTGTCAGCTGCATAAAGCAAATCTACTTCATTCATTAAATCTTTCATATTAAAATCAAAAAATGTTATATCATTTTCTTTTGCTATTTTTTCTACTCTATTATGTCTTTCAATATCCCAGTCCATATCTAACATTTTAAAGAATATTAAACCAATATTTTTTTCCTTACAGTACTTTATAATATTATTTATACATTCATATCTTTCTTCTTCTATAAAAGCATCATATGGTATATTATTTTCTACAGGTACATAATCTAAATTTCCTGATACTTCATTTTCTAAAGAATATCCTCTATAATTAGTAGCTTTTATTTCTTCTATAAAATTTTCACTTCCAATTTCTTTCCATCTTGAATGAAATCTTGTAATTGGAAATAAATAGCTTATAAACGTTTCATATGATTTTTCTTTCCAAGCTATATCTATAATACTTTCTAATTTATTTGAAGAAAATTTCATATTGTCTAATGCCTTTCTATTTTGTTCTTCTGGTGTGTCTTCAAAAAGCATTTTTATTTCTAAACAAACAACTTTCTCATTTTGCGTTTTTGTACTTTCTTTTATCCAAGCATATGAACTTTGAATTGATTGTTGACCTGTTCCAATACCATATGCAGATATTCCATAATTCTTATATAATTCTAATCCTGAAAAGCCTCTAACTACCTGACTTGACCCAACAGCTAAAACATCTAAACTATTTTTGGGAAGGTCATAAAAATCTTTTATTATTGGTGTAGCAATCCATTCATCATTCCATCTAGGAATAAATATTTGTCCGACAAAATCTATTACTATTATTAATATCACTAAAAAACTTATTGCTTTTACTATATTTTTCATATTATCCCTCCTTCACTTTAGAAATTTTGATATATGAAGGAAGCTGCATCATATCCAGTTCCATAATAACCAAATATTAATACAAATACAATTAAAGAAATCCAAATAGCATACCTATATCCAATGTTCTTTTCTTTAATTTCTTCTCTTATTTTATATTTTTGTTTTAATAGTGATATTGTAAGTAATAGTAATATTCCTGATATTGCAATAGCCAAATCTTTAAAATCTAATCCTAAATTTAATAATGCACCTTTAAAAATTTCAGTATAATTATTTACTCCTAAGCTTTTTATCATATTTATTGCATCAGCTGTAGATGTTGATCTAAAGAATAAATCTCCGATACAAACTAGTATAAATGTTCTAACTATTTGCCAAAATTTAAATAAAAAATTTTCTTTATTTATATGTAAAATTTTTACAATTTTATTAAATACTGGTTCTAAAACTTCTCCTGAAACTATATAAAACCAGTGAAGTAAACCTGAACCTATTATATATTTAGTAGCACCACCATGCCATAATCCTACTGTAAACCATAAAATAAACATTCCACAATATGTTGTAAGTTTCTTTCCCCATTTTTTACCAAATACTTTTTTTAGTTTGCTTTGCAAGTTTTGAAAAATATTTGATTTTAATATTGGATAGAAAAAATAATCCTTAAACCATGTACCTAAAGTTATGTGCCATCTTCTCCAGTATTCAGAAATACTTTTTGAAAAATATGGTGTATCAAAATTCTCTGGTAATGTAACTCCTAATGTTTCTGAACTTCCTATAACAATATCCATACAACCTGAAAAATCTGTGTATAACTGTATTGCAAAAGCAATTGTTGCTATCACGATGTATATTCCTGGAAATTCAGAATAATTATCAAATACTGTGTTTACCATTATTGCCATTCTCTCAGATATTACAAGCTTTTTGAAAAAGCCCCATATTATTCTTTGAAAACCAAAGCATACATTTTTAAATTCAAATTTATGTTTTGAATATAAAGTTTTTTCCATATCCATATATCTAGTAAATGGACCTGATGTTAACTGTGGAAAATATAAAACATACAATGCATGTTTTAAAATATTTAACTGAGGTTTAGAAACACCTCTTCCTACATCTATAACATATCCTATTGCAATTAAAGTATAGAATGTAACACCTATTGGTGCTATTATAGATAAATTTGTCCATGATAAATTAACTCCAAATAAATTTATAAAATTTATTGAACTTGAACCTACAAAATTTAAGTATTTTAAGAATACTAATTGTATAAATAACAAAATAACTGTTATACTTTGTATTCTTTTCTTCTGTTTTTCATTTTTGGCATCTCCTATTATATTGCTTCCAACATAACTTACTAAAACTGTGTAAAGAATATATAAATACGCCTTTACATCACTAGTAGAAAAAGCTATAAATATGAAACTAAATAATAATAAAAGTAACCATTGCATTTTCTTTGGAAATATATAGTATAAAAATAATAATATAACTAAAAAAGTTAAATATATTGATGATGTTAATATCATTCTTCAACAAGCTCCACTAAACCAATATTAGTCATTAAAAAAGCAACTTTTTTATTTTGAAATAAAATTGCTTCTTTAGGCTCTGAAACTAAAAAGCTATCTAATTTTTTTAGTTTTTCAATTTCTTCTTCTATGTTTTCTGTTTCATAACAAGTATGATATAAAAACTGTCTTTTTTTAACTATTTTTTCTACTACTTTTCCACTTACTAGTTCCAACTTTGTTCCATCTTCTAATGTTAACATACATAAATTTGCATCTTGATTTTTATCATATACGGTTTCAGATATATCTTTTATATTTAATATTTGTTTTAAATATTCTACTAAATTTTCTATATCTTCTGTTGCTATTCCTATATGATGAAGTTTCATATATTTTTATTTCCTCCTTTTAGAATATTTCTATATTCTACTTTTAATAATCTCTGCCATTTCTCCTACATTTTTCATTGTAGTTACTTCTCCCATAGAAAATTTCATTCCAAATTTTTTTTCAACAGCAACTATTAAATTTATATGTTCTAAACTATCCCAATCTTCAATATCTTCTGATGTTGTACTTGCATTTACTGTAATATCTTCATCATCAAATACATCTCTAAATACCTCATTTAATCCTTCAAAAATATCTTCTAATTCCATAACCTATTCCTCCACTTCTATAAATTTATTTTTATTTTCATAATTATTTATATTTAAATTCCAAATAGTATTTCCTTCATTATCTTCACTTTCTTTTTCAAAGCCATGTAAACTATAAAATTCTTTTACCATTCCATTTTTAGGTGTTGGATAATAATATCCCTTAATTTTTTCTATTCCTGCTTCTTTAGCTTTTTTTACTAAAGCATCCATCATTGCAAATTCCATATCTCTTTTTAAAACTCTACAACTCATAAGCCATAAATCTATATGTAAAATCTTTTCATCTATATGTCCTAAAACTACTGTTACAACTCCATTATCTCCAAATGTATCTTCCAGTTTTCCATATAATTTTATATATTTTTCATCATTTGCAATTTCTTCTATTTCAGCTTGTGTGTATCTATGTGTCGTTAAATTGAATTGGTTGCTTTTATTTGTAAGTTGTGCAATTCTTGCCATATATATAGGCTCAAATGGTTTTATTGTTGCTTTCATTTTTAATGATTTTAAATAATCATCATAATTAGCACAAGAACTTAACATTTCATTTCTTTTAGCATTTTCCTTATACATTTCACTTTTTTTAAGGTCATCTTTTGAAATTGTTGTAACTTCAAAAAATCCTGATTTATCTAATATATTTATATAATGTTCTGGTATATCTATTTCAGGTACTGCCACTCCACTTACTTGTTGTTTTACAATTTCTCTTTCTGCTGGATTATCATCAACAAAAACTAAACTATCAACTCCTATATTTAGTTCATTTGCTATATCTACTATATTTTTAGATTTAGGTTCCCAGTTAGCTTTTATTGTTATAAAATCATCAGGTTTTAAAGTACTATCTGGATGATTTAAACCTGCTATAGCATTTTCTCGTTCATTTTTACTATTAACATTTAAAATAACACCTAAATCTTTGTGTTCTTTTAAATAAGTTTGAAATTCGCTAAACACTTGTCCTGCCGGTACTTCTGGTCCAATTTTTATATTTTCAACTCCATCATCTCCAACAACTCCACCCCAAAGTGTATTATCTAAGTCTAATACAAAAGCTTTTTTATTTTTTCCAAAAATTGCTTTTATAATATTTGAAATATTAAAAGCCAAGCTTGGTATAGCTGGAACTGCTAATGCATACTTATACATATGCCAATAAAATTCATCTGCCCATTTTTCTAATCCGTAAGATGATGATACATAATTTATATCATTTATATAAAAGTTTTGGTTACTTTCTGCATATTCATAAAATTTTAAATTTAATTTTGTTATAAAATTTACTTTTCCTCTATAATCACTTGCATCTTTATTTCCCATTAAACGATAAAATGGTAATTCAAAATTGTTTTGTATTATAGGGCAATTATATGTACTTTTTAATTTATCCCACATGTTAGAAAATTTATTATATTCATTTAATAACAAATTTTCTACTTCTTCTTTAAAATTAGTAATTGTAGGATATAGAGTTATATTTCTATTTGTTGTATGAATATATATAATATCTGGTTTAAATTCTTCTAACTCTGAATTTGGAAACATTGCATCTTGATAATATTGATTATATTCTGATTCATAAAATTTAGGTTTTATTCCTTGATTTAGTAAAAATAATTCTAATATTAGTTTTATATCACTAGTAGTTGAACCACCTAAAATTGCAATATTTTTTTCGATAAAATTATCGTTTTCTAACAATTGCTTTTTTAAAGATTTTTTCTTTTTAAGAATATACTCATTATCAAATGGATATTCTAATTCCTTCATGTTCCCACCTCCTTAAATTATTTATAACATATCATATTTTTATTTAATGTTCAACCAAAAAATAGATTTTCTCCTTTTAAGAAAATCTATTTTAAAATATATTCATAATCTTTTCTAAAAACATACTAAACCAACTTTCTTTTTCTTCTATAATTACTTGTTCTGTTCTTGGTTCTACATAATCTTTTTTAGGAAGACTTATTTGTACCATTTGTTTATTATTTAGTTTTTGCATTCCTAATAAATCTCTTGCCGCTTGTTCTATTGTACTAGCATTTATACTATTTTGAATATTTATTTCTAATTGATCATTTTCTTTTTGAATTGTTGCCATATCATTTTTTAACATTTGTATTTTTGAAAAAGACTGACTAATTTGAGAGTTTCTAAAGATTATGAAAAATAAAATAGCAAACATAAAAATACTTTTTACCACAACAGAAGCTCTAGCTTTTGCTTGTATCTTTTTATTTTGTTTTATCTGTTTTTGAACTCTTACATTTGATTTTGCACTTTTTTTCTTATTACTTTTTTTAGTAGTATTTTTACTAGACTGTTTTCTTTTTGGCTGATTATATTCTGGTTTTATCTTCCTTGGACTAGTATCATATTGATATGCATATTGCCTATTTGCCATAATCTCTTCCCTCCTTTCTATTTTTTTACGATGTTTATTATATTTTTTCAAAAATTCTTAATTTGGCACTTTTGCTTCTTGAATTTTCTTCTATTTCTCTACTAGTTGGTAAAATTGGTTTTTTAGTTATGATTTTACCTTTTGATATTGCACCACATACACAATATGGTAATCCTGGTGGACAAATACATTTCCCTGATGCATCTATATATGCATTTTTTACTGCTCTATCTTCTAAAGAATGAAAGGTTAAAATGCATAATCTACCACCCGGTTTTAAAGCATCTATTGAATTCATTACTGTATCATATAATGGTTTTATTTCATTATTCACTTCTATTCTTATAGCCTGAAAAGTTCTTTTTGCTGGATGTCCTTCTCCTTTCCTCCTTTGAACCTTTTCTTCTATTATTTTTACTAATTCTTCTGTTGTTTCTATTTCTTTTATTTTTCTATGTTCTACTATATTTTTAGCAATTTTTCTAGAAAATTTTTCTTCTCCATATTCAAAGATTATTTTGGCTAAATCCTCTTCACTATATTTATTAACTACATCTTTTGCTGTTAAAGCTTGTGATTTATCCATTCTCATATCAAGAATTCCATTACCTATATAACTAAATCCTCTTTCTCTTTCATCTAACTGATATGAAGAAACTCCTAAATCTAATAATATTCCATCTACCCCATCAATTTGCAAGCCTTCTAAAATTTGATTTATATTATCATGATTATCATGTATATATTTAATATTTGAAAAATCTTTTAATCTCTCTTTTGCAACACAAATAGCTTCTTCATCTCTATCAATTCCTACAAGAAGCCCTTTTTCTGATATTCTATTTGCTATTTCTTTACTATGTCCAGCTCCGCCCATTGTTCCATCTACATAGATGCCACTCGGTTTTATATTTAAACCTTCAATACATTCTTTGAGCATTACTGATTTATGATTAAATTCCAAATTATTAACCTCTTAATAATTTTCCCATATTAGCATAAACAGTTGGTAAAAATATACCAACTGTCTTGCTAAATTGTAATTTTTTTCTTTTGTACTTTTTGCTTTTATCCTTTGTATCTTCCATTCTTTTGTACTATATATTTTTTACCTTGGTAAATTATATATTTTTTCTTTAGTATTACAAAACTTCTTTTGTAATTGTTTTTTGGGGTTACACTTTAGTTTTTCTAAAGGTTTTGTCTTTAGTATTAGTTTTAAAATTTTATCTTTTGTATTTTCTTTTGTACTTTAATAATTTATCTTTTGTGTTTTAAGGTTTTATCTTTAGAATTTTTATATAAACTTTAGCAAGTTATATACCTAACATTTCCATCTTTGCAGCAATTTCATCTGCAGAGATATCATCATCTGTATGTTGCCATTTCTCTTTACTCCATATTTCAATCCTTGAATCCATACCAACTATTACTACTTCTTTTGTTAGTTCTGCAAATTCTCTTAAATTGCTTGATATCAAGAATCTACCTTGTTTATCTATTTCACAATCAATGGCTCCAGCGAAGAAAAATCTTGAGAATGCTCTTGCATCCTTATTTGATATTGGAAGTGATCTTAATTTTTGCTCAAAGTTTTTCCATTCTTCT
>CATJZH010000068.1 GCA_949746285.1 uncultured Clostridia bacterium | reverse complement strand
ATAAAGTTAAGGCTAAATGGTAAAAGTCCAATTCAGTACAGAATGGATTTCTACCCTAAAACAGCATAGACACTTGTCCAACTTTTGTGGGTCACTTCACATATGTAACATACTGCAATTTCGCTAATATTAAGTTTGGTGTTCCTAAAGAAACACTAGAAACCTTTAGTGTGTATTCATTAGAAACAGCTAAAGCAATGGCACTTGCTGTTAAAAACACTGCCAATTCAAGTATAGGAATTGGTATAACTGGACAACTTGGGAGAGTTGATCCCCAAAACCCTGGTATAAAAGAGGACATGGCATGGTATAGTGTAAACAGTGAGGAAAAAGTATTTTCTGCTGAAATTATTTTTCATGATGGGAATTGCTCAAGAAGTCAGAAAAAAGATATAATTATAGAGCAAATTATTGACGATTTATATTATTGGTAAAGACTCCAGATTAATTTTAAACAAAAATGTTAATAAACAACAAATCCACAGAACTTATTAAGAACTGTGGATTTGTTGCATATGTTTGGTAAATACTATTTGTTTTGTCTATTCTGTCTTATATAAATAATATTCTACTTCTTGATAGCATTTTAAATACATCATTTTGAAATCTTACTATCGCACCTCATTTATTACTTTCATAACTAATTTAAACTTATTATAGCATATTACTAAATAAATTTATACAAAGGAAAAAGACAGGCAATAACGCCTGTCGTCTCCCCTCTTACGAATTACAAACAAGAATGCAAAATAATATCTATTCTGCCGCAGATAAATCAATTGTAGTGATTGCTTCTATAGATAATACCCCTAATGCACTTTCAAAATAATTAACGTTATCTACACCAGAAGCCTCATACCAATTAGTTAATCCATTAAAAGTCGCATCCATAATCTGCTTATATGACTCATCTGACAAATTGGGTGCTTCTAATTCTGTTCCCATAAAATTCTTGGCAGTATAGTTGACTTTTAAGAGATCAAAATAATACCAAGCTTCGGAATTTCCCGCTGGCCAGACAAAATCAGTCACTGCAATTCCATTCGGAGTAATGTAATTATTAACTACCGAATCCCGAATTGAGGCTTTAAGCGCTAAAACATCTTCTTCACTTAAAGTTTCCTTGGTTGTATCTACTTCTGCCGCATCAGCTGGCTGCTGCTCGTCATCTGCCACTTCTTCTGGCTCTGCTTCATCTTCCTGCTCTGTCGCCTCTACCTTCGTCTCTTCCTTCTTCTCAGACTCCGCCGTTTCCTTCTTGCTACATGCCGCTGCCATTGCAATTACCATAACCGCTACCATCATAATACTTAAAAATTTTCTACTCATATTTGCCTCCCTTAAGGTTGTTGTTTCATCGTTTCATTACTTAGTTTACAAGTTCCATATTTAGTTTTTTTAATCGGGGTGGTTTGGTTTTTGCATTCTTGTTTGTTTCTGTTTTGCCTAGTCTCTTTCTTAATCTATTGCTTATCGATATTGACTAGGTATTGTTTACATAATTTTTGCTACACAAATATTATAATACGTTTTTGTCCAAAAATCAATATTTTTCTTAAAATTATTCCAATTTCTGCATTTTTATTTTCATTTTTCTATATTTTATAAAATATTTTTACTTAAATTTAAATAAAAATATTAAGAAAAGCCTTTCCAAATCTCCTCTTTTATAACTTGATTTTTCAGGCTTTTCTCTCTTTTTTCTTCTATTTTCTTTCGTATCTTCTATTATTTTTTTCTTTTGCTATTTTATTTATTTACTATTTAACACTTTTTTCTTAATAATTACTATTCCTAGTATTACTATTCCTATTGCTCCCATAGCTATTATTAATACTTGTATTTTCATTTGTGATTCTACTTCTATACCTGTTGGTGGTGTAAATGTTACTAACTCTGTGGCACTCGTGTCTCTTTCTCTTAATGCTTCTTCCCATTCTCCAAATTTTGGATTTGCATTTCCCACTGTTACTGATGTATCTCTTCTTCCAACTGTATTTTCAAATTTTACTATTTCCGCTAAGTTATCAAATGTTAAATTGTCAGCATCATCTTGTGCAGATACTACTTTTGTTACTGTTAATACTATTTGTGATTTAGATTCTGTTTTTCCTGCTGTTGTATCTACTTCATATGGTTTTAATTTTCTTTCAAATTCACCATTTGTATTTCCTCCTGATACTGCATTTTGTGAGTCTGTACTTAATACTACATTATTCTTTTGTGGGGTTATATAACTTATATTCTTCTTATCTAATATTTCATACTCTGGTATTACTTTATTATCTAATAATCTGTTTTCTGTATGTCCATTTCCTGTTAACTCTGTTATACTTGTGTTTCTCCACATATGATTACTTTCTGTATTATTTTCTGGTACAAATACTCCATCATTATCTACATAGTCTATCACTTGTCTTACTTTTGAGCTTACTACTACATCTGGTGATGCCACTGCTGCTGATTTTCCTATATAGTAATTTGTTCCTAATGCTTTTCCTAAGTTTACTATTCCTTTTCTGCTGTTTTCTATTGCTTCATCTGCTAAATTCTTAATTTCTGTTTTTATTTCACTGCTACAGTTGTCATCTACATTATTGGTTATTCTATCAAGTTCTGCACTTGTATAGTCTGTTTCTCCTACATTTAGTGCTGTTATTACATATGTTAACTCTATTGTTGTTCCTTGTAATATTTCTGCATCTACATTTATAAATCTAAAATTTTGCGTTCCTGTTGGATTTCCATTTGTTGGTTTTATTTCGTTTTTATTTAATTGTTGCAATTGATCTATTCCTTTTGAATTTCTTTCATCCAGTTCTACTTTCGCTACTAAACATCTGTTATTTCCTAATTCTGCAACTACTACTCTATCTCCTGCATCTGCTTTAGATATTTCTTCATAACTAATATTATATTTTGCTTCAAATATTACTTTTTCATCATTTGTTGTTAGTTTTATTCCACTTATTTCTTTGTCTAATACTACTTTTGTTTCTGGTCTTTCTACTAACCCAAAGTCTATGTTTCCTATATCATATTTTGTATATGTTTCATTTATAACTACACTTGATGAATCTAATACTTTTCCATCTATTACTGTTGTTTCTACTCCTGGTAATTTGTTACCACTTACTATGTTTAAGTTTATTTTTGCTGAGTCTGCAAACATATTGTAATCTCTATATAATTCTTTATGGTCTTCTGATAGATTATTTGCTGTATACAATACTGATGAGTTTTTATTTGTCATTGTTTCTGAGTTTGCTATTACATCTAGTCTTCTATACTCACTATCTCTTGCATCAGACACTTTTGCATTTGCTAATGTATCACTTGACAAATCATGATTTGCATTATTTAAATATCCTTCTGATGTTATTGATTGTAATCCTGCTTGATATATTGTTGATTTATAATCTTGTCCATTATATATACTTTCTGTAAATCCTTCTATATCTCCATCATAATTTGCTGTTAATATTTCATCTCCTGCTGCATATTTTGTTCCATCTGCTTTTAATGCTTCTGCTGGTCTTGTTGTTATATCTTTTGTGTCTTCAAGCTCTGTTTTATCATTTCCATATAAGAATCTTACTACATATTCTCCTGTCGGAATTCCCTTAAACTTATACTGTCCTACTTCTGTTACTACTTTTTCTTCTCCATCTATAATTTCTTTTTCAATTATTCTTGATGTTTCTGTTGTACTATCAAATCCTGTCAAGTATTCTAATGTCTTTCCTCCTAAACAATCTAGTTTTTCATGTGTTGGCCATAAGAAATCATATTCTGTTGTTCCTGCTGGACTTGGTACTTTTATTTTTTCTATAAGCTCTGTTGTCAAGCCTCCTATTAATGCTTCATCATCTTGTCTTATTCCATCTCCTTTGCCTGTAGCATCTGCCTTATCTTCCCATGCTATACCATTCATTTGTCTTTCTTCACCTATTAAGTCCAAACTTAATACTGGTGCTGCTGATGTATCATCTTCATACCATATTTTCTCATCATTATAATTTCTTATATTTAAGTTTGATGGTGCTGAATCTTTGTCTAACTTTCCTGCCACTCTTCCATCTGTATAATATGTTGAATAATTTGCTATTTCTACTATGTTTGATTTGTTTCCTAGTATTATTGAATTATCTATATTATTTATTGTTTCTTTTTGTACTGCAAATGTTACATATATATATTTATTTGCTCCACTATTAAGTTCTAAATTTAAGTTTCCTTTTGTTTTAAATTTATTATATGTTGAACCATCTGCTCCTTTTATGTTTGACTCTACTAGCTGCCATTCTACATTTTGTGTATCATTTGGTCTTGCTTCTCCTTCATGTAGATAATATTTTTCTGAGCCTGTTGAATATGCCTGTACTGCTACTGTCTTTTCTGCTCCATTTACCACTTCTCTTACTTCTGCATTTATTGGCATTCCTAGTGAAGTTTCTACATAATCATCTACACTATTTATTCTTACTTTATATTTTTGACTTGAATTATTATATAAGTTTATTTTATATGTCAAATATACTTTTATTTCTGAGTCTTCTGGTATTTTTCCAAATGTGTTTACATAATAGTTTTGTATAACATTATCATATATTTCTGCATTTCCTTTATATATTTCTGCTCTATAATAATAATCTGTTTTATACAATCCTAATTCATATTTTATTGCATCTAATTCTCTGTAATCTGATACTCTATTGTATTCTCCTTTTGTTGACTTTGATATTAAATCACTTAATCTATTAAATTTGTAATTTAATTCTTTTCCATCTACTACTACTTTTGCTGAATATAAATCTTTTGATGCTTCTAAGTCTATATCTTCTCTTTTTACTAGTCCTAAATTAATATGTAAACAATGTCCATATATTGCTTTATAGTTCTGTGTTACACCATTTAATGTATATGTTGTATTTGTATATTCTAATTTATATGCATTATCTACTGGGAATTGCAATCCTGTCACTGATGTTCTAGCTTTTGTTTTATACAAGTCATCTGCTATTCCTGATTCATTTGTTGTTTGTAATTTTGATTCTACTCTTGTTGTTTCACTTGATGGTACTACTGCTTTATATCTTACGTCTCTTGCTCCTTCTGAACCATTTACTGTACTTATTGTATTTCCTGCTCCATCTATTGGTGTTTTTCCATATATTTCCCTTATTCTATCATTTACTTGTTCTCTATCATAATCTAATGCTAATGATGAATTTCCATATTTGCTTACCCTATTTGATGGGCTTTCATCTACATAATTTTGTACACTTCCTTCTTTATATCCATTTCCTTCTTTATATGATAATGCTTTTGTTGGTTCATATGTTTGTCCATCATATACAAATTCTACGTCATATTTTACTCTGTATCCTCTATCTATTGCATATCCTTGAGCTTTTTCTGCATTTGTAAATCCTGTTACACTTAATCCTGTTACTTTCCAGTTTCCTCCACCTGATGTTATTACTGGATTTTGCATTCCTGCATCATATACATCTTTGTGTGATACTGCAAGTTTTCTATCTATTTCTTTTCCATTTTGTGTTACTACTCTGTATACATATACTTCTACTCCGTCAAGTCCTTTTTCTGATGAATCTATCATTCCATTTGGTACTGAGTCTGCTGTATTTTTTCCTTCTGGGTCTTGTGCTTCATCTTCCCAAACTTTTCCTCCTAAATCCATCGTTAAGTCCATTTCTACATTAATTCTATTTGTTACTACAACTTCTATTGTTTGATTTTGTAACATTGTTACTGCTGTGTCTCCATTATTTGAATAACTTGGTCTATCCCATCCTTCTTTTACCCTTTCTGTTACTGTTATTATTGGAGCATTATCTCCATACCATGTTATTCTTGGTGATGTATATGTCTCATCTGCTTTTAATTTTACTGTTATTGTGTAACTATCGTTATTTACTTGTCTTCCATCTATATTAAATGTTCCTGCTATTTTTATGTCCATTGTAAATTCTTGTGCTGTTGCTGTGTCTATTAACTTATTAAATACAACTTTTTTGGTAACTTTAAATTGTCCACTTCTTTGTTGTAATCTATTTATTGCTACAACACTTACATCTCTATCTTTTGAAAAACTTCCTCTGTCTATTCTTCCGCTTGGATTTTGTCCTTTCATTTCAACAAATTCTGATCCATCTGGAAGTTCTATTTCTTCTACTTCATATGTTGGTATTTGGTCTCCCTCATTCCAACTTATATAATCTGATGTCCATGTTTCATTTGCATTTATGCTTATATACTGTGTTGTACTTTTTCCTCCTGCATTTATTGTAACTCTAAATGTAAATTTCTCATCTATGGCTATTCCTTCTCCTACAATGCTCTTTGTTACTTTTAAGTGTCCTCCTACTTCTTTTCCTTCGTTTATAAATACTGCTGTTACTGTTTCTGGTGTACTGCTTTCTTTTAATGTTCCTACTGCATTTTGCATTGTTACTAGTTTTGCTTCTTCACTTTTAAGCTCTTCTACTACATATGTTGGTGCACTTCCAAACCAGTATATATCGCTTGACATCCACTCTCCATTATTATTTAAACCATCTACATTAATTTCATATGTTCCTTGTTTTAAGTTTGCTTCATTTGATGGATTTCCATAATAGAATTTTCCATTTAATGTTACTTTAAATTTGAATTTTGTTATATCTAATCCAGATTTTACTAATTGTTTTCTTATTTGTAATTTTCCACTTCTTGCTTCTACTTTATTTGTAAATATAGCATCTGTTGTTATTTTTGCTTCTGGATTTTCATTTGTTTTTTCTCCACTGTCTTGGATTGTTCCTGTAATTTTGTTTTGCTCTATTGTTTCTCCATTTTCTCCTTCTACTTTTACAAATGATATTCCAACTGGGAATTCATTTTTTTCTTCTACACTATATTTTAAAGCATTTGCTCCTGCATCCCATGAATACCTTGGTGACTCCCATTCCCAATACCATGTTCCGTCTTTTTCATTTAATTTTGCTGGGAATGCTTCTGTTCCAAGCACTACTGTTTTTTCATCTATGCTTGTTCCATCTGTTTTAAATACTTTTACATCAAATTTAAATCTTACTTGTTTTATATAATCTTCTGAACATCTTTCTGAATTTTCTAGCTTTTTAATTATTTTTATGTATCCTGCATTTTCATCTATACTGTTTTTAGCTTTTACTGTTACATTATATTTTCCACTTTCTATTGTTCCTTCATTTAATAACCCTGCTTGTGGTACTCCTGATACATTTACTTCTCTTGTATTTCCATTTCCATCTGTTACACTTAATCCTGCTGTATGTTCTTCTACTATATAATATGGTGCTTCTCCATACCATGTTATTTCATCTGATGTCCATGTTTTATCATTAGCTCCATTTAAATTTATTACTACAAAGTCTTTGTCATTATATTCATCAATACTATTTAGTTCATTACACTTGTTTGCATTTGTTGTAAGTTGTATTACTTTGTCTCTATATAAGTTTCCATTGTATGTAAATGTTCCTTTTAATTTTATTGTAAAACTAAAGTCTTTTCTTCTTAATGCATCTTTTATAGCTGGATCTTGTACATTTCCTTCTACTGTTTTGTTTACATTTATTACTCCCTTTGTTGCTTCTGTACTATTAACTACATTACAGTCAAATACTCCTTCTGTTGCTGCTCCTTCATTTAATTGGCCTATTATATATTTTTCTCCTATTTCTATTATAGAAGATTTTCCACTATTAGCTCCTCTTGTTTTTTCTACATTAAAGTTTATATTTTTTATATATACACAGTTTGCATCTTTGCAATTCTCTCCATCATGTGGACAGATTCCTATTTCTTCTACTTTAAAGTATGGATAATTTCCATATGCCCATATATATTCATCTGGAGTAGTTCCTGTCCATTGCCATTTTCCATCATCTGTTCTGCTTAACTTTGCTTCTACTATTTGCTCATTATATTCTGCTCCTGACAATGTTTTTAATTTATTTGTACAAGCTGCATCTCTATAAACATTTACTTTAAATCTAAATACAAATTTTTCTAATTCTGCATCTGAATAATTTTCATATCCTTCTAATGTTTTTACTACTTGTATTTTTGCTTTTTGCTCTGCTATTTCGTTTTGTGCTTCTACTTTTACTACTTCATTATTTTTTAGTTCTCCACTTGTTGGAGTTATTTTTACTAAATTGCTTCCTACTATTGGTGCATTATTTTGCTCATTTGGTATCTCCTCTACTTCATATCTTGGTGCTTCTTGATACCACTTTACTTCCATTTTTGCTGATTTTGAGTCTTTTTCTGCATCTGCTGCTCCTTCTGCAAACGACCTTATATCTAAATCAAATGTTTTTGGACTTTCTTCTGTGACTGAATATGTTTGTCCGCCATATGTTACTTCACAGTCACCACTTATTGTTACTCTGAATTTATATATTTTATCTACTAGTGAATATTGATTTGTGTCTAAATTTGTTTTCTTTATTTCTTTATATATTTGTAATGTACTATTCTTTAATTCTGCATTATTTTTTACTGCTACTTGTACTGATTGTCCATCTTGTAAGTTTCCTACTCTGTTTGTTATATTGTCTAATCTATATCCATTTTTTGTTGCTTCTGTTACTTCATATCTTGGTGCTGCCCCATTTTCCCATGTATACATTCTTGATTCTACTGTGTTGTCTCCACCATTTTTATATGTTATTTGTAATTTTTCTTCTTCATATCCATCTACTTTTACTGTAAATTCAAATACATCTCCGTCTTTTGCTTCTCCATCTATTTCTTTACTTATTTTGATGGCTCCTGCTGCTCCTAGTGGAATGATATCTTCCCATTCTATTGTTTTATATTCCCACCATCTTGCTGCTCCTCCTGATATTGACTGCGCTTGTGCTGTTTCATCTCCCATATTTATATATTCTAAGTCTTTCCAAACATCAAATATTAACGGATCTGGGACTGAATGTGTTCTATCTGTTGGTCTTCCACTATTGTATAATTGCTCATATCCGGCATACAGTGCTTCTGTTCCTTCTTTTCTTTCGTCTTCTGGAGTTGTAGCCATTGGCTTAACAAAACCATCATAAAATGATTCTGCAAATGTTAAATAACCTCCATCTAAAAGCGTAAAGTACCCCATCAACTGAGATGGACATTTTCTAGTTTCAAATGCTGTAGCCATACTAGCTGGATTTGCAATAAGCATTCTTTGAATCTGTAATATACTCTTTCCCCATGTATTCTGAGCTGCTCCACCTCCATAATTAATGCTTATTACCCTATTAGAGTTTATTTGTAATTGAAGCCAAGCTCTAAAAAAGACTATATCCATAAATAGTGGATAATCGAATTGCCCATATATATGTCCTTGAATACATACTTTTGTATAAGTACCTGTATAATAAGTATATCTTCCTCCACCATTCATATATTGGAAATCTGCTTTTATATTTGTTATTTTTCTAAAATTTTCATTATAATTTAATATTATATAAAAATCTTCTCCATTAGCTGGAAATACTCCATCTTCTATTTTATTTAAATTATTATTTCCACTATCTAATGCTATGTAATATTCATTTTTATCTAATGGTGTATCTGAGTTATCTGCATAAATATCTATATTTTTCATAAATGCAAATGGTTCACATTGATAATAATCTATTCTTAATGGTCCAATTATATATTGTTGATTTATTTCATCAAAACTTACTGAATAATTTGGCTCTGTATTTGCAAATTGTGGTTCAAATTTTATTGGAAAACCTGTAAAAGTTCCGTTCTCATCACTATAAGTAGTAGGAGTTCCTCCTTGTGAGCCATATACATAATTTTGAAATGCAAATGCTCCTTCACTTAGTGCATTTCCCCCAGAACCTGTACCTGTTACTGCCCACCAAGCATCTTGAAGTGGTGTTCTTTCTCCACTTCCGCTAACGTTCTTTGCTTCTGATAGCACAAATGCTTCTGATGGAGTACATGTTCTATCTGTTCCAGAATATTTTGATGATGTTCTATAATATTCTTGATATTCACTTTCCTTTTTATCTGCTTCTGCTATTAATTTCATAGCATCTAATGCTTCTTCTTCAGCATAACATCTAAATCTAGGATCTTCATATTCTTCAACTCTAGTTTCCCAATATGGCATTACTGCTTTATCATCTTCTATATATTTATTTTTACCTGTAATACCAACTCCTTGCTGTGTACACAATACATCTATATTATCACACACGTCATCAAACCATATTTCACCTTTTGATCCTGGAGAATAACTACTTGATGGTGATGAAACACTTTTATCAAATCCTGCTATACTTCCATTCCAGCTTCCGCCACCGCCTTGTGTTCCTCCTCCACCAGAACTACTAACTCCTGAACCATTTCCTCCTAATCCAAAATGTAAAGTTCCACTATCTGCTTTATCAGTACTAGATTTAGATTCTCCTCCTAAGTATTGTATTATACCGTCTGTCAATCCTGCATTTTCATACCATGGTACAGCATGTTGAGGAGTTCCCTGTGTTGGTATTGGTCCATCTGCAAATACTTTATAGGTAATTCCTAGTATAGAAACTAATATTATTGTTACTATTAAAATTCTATCGATTACTTTTTTCTTTTCCATACTACATCACCCACTTTCTTTTGCTTATCACAAGTTTGTTATATGTTATAAACACTACTATACTTCCTAATAATATTGTTGTTATTATTATTGATATGTATATAAACATTTCTCCTGTTTTTATTGATATAATTAAATCTGCTGAACCCATATCATTTTCATTTTGCACTTTATTTCCTGGTGTTGAATTTTTGTCTGCTATTCCATATGTATTGTAATCTTCATATATCTCTGCTAAGTTATTTACTATTCCTGTATTTTCTTCTGTCATTTGTTTTGTTAATACTAATTTCAGTTCTGCACTTTCTCCTGATTTCAATTCTTTGTTTGCTAACTTCTCACTATATAAGTTTCCATCTGTTCCTGTATACCAGTCTGAATTTAATTCTAATGATGAATTAAAGTTCATTCCTTTTGGCAGATAATCTACTATCTTTTTAGCATATCCAGATATATCTCCTACATTTGATACTTTTATTGTATATTCTACATATACTGTTGCTCCTGATATATATTTAGATGCTATATCTGCTTTTGCTAGACTTACATTATCATAATTTTCTGTTGTTGTTTCTTTTGATGTTTGTACCATTACTTTTGATATAGCTTTATCTAATTTCAAGTCAAATTTATTTAGTAATACTAAACCAATATCAATATTAGAAACGCTTCCTCCATCAATTTTTATAACATCTGTTACAGCACCTTCTTTATTTTTTCCATCTTGATTTATTGTTGTTATAACTGCATCTGAGTTTACATTACTTACAATTCCATCTTTTTGATATGTTGTAACTGTATATTTGCTTGAGTCATATTCAAAAATTACTAAATATGAACCATTCCCTATTCCAGAAAATACATATTCTCCTTTTGAATCTGTTGTTACTGTTTTTTGTATGACTCCTGATGTACTATCTACTAATTTTGCTGTTATTCCACTTAATAATTCTTCATCATTATTTCTCATACCATCTTGATTACTATCAAACCAAGCTAATCCTGATATTTTATATGTTCTTCCTATATTATTTTCTGGTACTATATATGGGTTTCCATCTTCTTCATATCTATTATTTTCAGATGCTTCAACAATATGCGTTATACTATTGCTTTTAATTTCTTTTATTTCATTTGATGACAATTTAGCATAATTAGTTACTGATTTTTCTTCAACCCCATCTAGACTTAAAGCAACCGCTTGTAAATTTACTGTCATTTCTGCTCCTGGTTCTATATTTGTTGTAATGTTTATATTTTCTTTTGTTAAACCAGTTTTATTAGTTTCTACCCCATTTACTGTATATCTTATATTTTTTATTCCAATTCCATCTGGTACTACATTAGATAAATTTACAGAAAATGCAGATACCTCTCCTTCATTTTTTACTAGATAATTATATTCTAATAACTCTCCTTCTTTTATATATGTATTTTGATTATTTGTAGTTTGAGTTATTACTAATATTGGCTTGGCTATATCTATTGGAATAATATTAGAATAGTAAGTATCTATATTGTCTGCAGTAACTGTTGATGAAGTTTCTACTCTGGTTTTACTAATACTTTCATCTAGTTCATTTATCTTTAATGTCAGTTGTATTATATAATCTCTACCTGGTTCTAAACTATCTTTATTCCATGTTAAAACTCTTGTATTTGCATCATATGTATATCTATCATCATTAATTTTATATTCATCTATATAATTATCCATATGTTTTGTCTCTATCAGTTCAAATTCTTTAGGAATTACTTTTGTTATAACAAGATTACTCATCTTTTTATCTATGTTTTCATTAGTTATGCTTATAGTAAATTCTAAAGTGTTTCCTGCTCTTTCAATTTTATTAGCATTAGATGTTAATTTTTCAATAATTGATACTTCTGCACCTTTTACCTCAATTTTATAATTTTGTGACAATTCTATGCCTAAGTCATCTGCTGTTACTTTTACTATTGTTTCAATAACATCTGATTCTAAATTTTCAGTTGTTGTATTGTTTGTATTTTCATCAAAATCTACTTTTATTCCTAATTTATTGGCTTTTAAATATACTTTTAACTCAAGTGTATTTCCTACTTCAATATTCGGTATAATTAATTTACTACCTAAATTAGTCTCATAAACATCTACTCCACCTGAACTATTTTCATATTCTTCTCTTTCAATTATATCTTCCATTGTAATATCTTCTCTATCTGACTCATATTTAACTATTGTTGCCTTATTACTTGAAAGAACATCCACATTAACATTCTCAGCCCTCACTTCTCCTACATTTTCTACTGTTATGTTTAGAGCAAATTCTTCATATTCTTTTACTTGTTCTTTGCTTGGAGTTACTGTTACCTTAAGCTCTGGTCCTACTCCTGTTGTTAACCCTACTTGTTCTGCTATAGCTAATTCATTTGTACTTGCTACTTCTGAATTATTTCTATAATATACTCCAAAAGTTCCATAGAAATATTCATTATGTTTTAAGTTTTCTGGTATTTCATAATTATATATAAATCTTAGTATTTCTGATTTTTCCATTACATAGTTTTCTTCTTCTGGTACTATTAAATATGATTTTATATTTTCTAAACTTTCTGGCTCCCTTGTCCATCCGTTTTCTTCATTGTCTAATTCTCTTGTAGCTTCTCCGTTTTCTGAATAGTATACTACAAAGTTTCCTCTGTTTCCTTCTACTGCTGCT
>CATJZH010000067.1 GCA_949746285.1 uncultured Clostridia bacterium | reverse complement strand
TACAATAGAAAATTGGAATTGGAACTCCCCATGTTCTTTGACGAGAAATACACCAATCATTTCTATCTTCTATCATTTTTGTAATTCTTTCTTCTCCCCATGCAGGATACCATTTTACTGTTTTTATTGCTTCTAAACTTTCTTTTCTAAATCCATCAACAGATGCAAACCATTGACTAGTAGCTCTAAATATAACTGGTTTTTTACATCTCCAACAATGTGGATAAGAGTGATTTACAACTTGGCTTGCTAAAAGTAATTTATGTTCATCTAACCATTTTATTATTTCTTTATCAGATTTAGCATAATACATATCCTTAAATGGTCCTGATTCTTCTCCTCTTTGAACACCTTTACTATCAACAGTAACTATTATATCACTATTATGTTTAAGCCCTAATAAATAGTCTTCTTTACCATAACTTGGTGCACAATGTACACAACCAGTTCCTGTCCCAAGTTCAACATTTACACTATCTTCTGTTCCTAAAACCACTTTAGACTCTCTATCTAAAAATGGATGTTTACAAACTATTCCTTCTAATGCTTTTCCTTTAAAATCCCCTTCTATTTCATATTCTTCTATTCCAGCAATTTCCATTACTGATTCTACTAACTCTTTAGCCATAATTAATCTTTCAGTTCCAACTTTAACTACTGCATAATCAAAATCCTCACCTACTGCTATCATCGTATTTCCAGGCAAAGTCCAAGGTGTTGTCGTCCATATTACAACATAAGTGTCATCTCTTTGAATTAATCCTCTACCATCTATAACTGGAAATTTAACATATGCTGTATTTGAATTTATATCTTTATATTCTATTTCTGCTTCTGCTAAAGCTGTTTCACAATCTGTACACCAATAAACAGGTTTTAATCCTTTATATATATATCCTTTTTTATACATATCTGCAAAAACACCGATTTGTTTTGCCTCCATTTGTGGCTGATATGTTATATATGGATTTTCCCAATCTCCTAAAACACCTAATCTTTTAAATCCATCTGTTTGCTTATCTTTATATTTCATTGTAAATTGCTTGCAAGTATCTCTAAACTTCGTTACTGGTATTTCATCTCTATTTAATCCTAATTTTTCTATTGCTTTTTTCTCTGTTGGCATACCATGTGTATCATATCCAGGTATAAATGGTGTATAAAATCCTTGTAAATTTTTATATCTAACTATTGTATCTTTTAATACCTTGTTTAAAGCATGACCTAAATGAATTTCTCCATTAGCATATGGTGGTCCATCATGTAATACAAATGGTTTATTTCCTTTATTTTTATTTAAAATCTTTTCATATAAACCATTTTCAAACACTTTTTCTAATATTTTAGGTTCATTTTCTGGCAAACTTGCTCTCATTGGGAAATCTGTTTTTGGTAAATTTAATGTTTTTCCATAATCTTTTTTTTCATTACAATTATCACACATACTAATTTCTCCTTTCACTTTTATATTTTTATATATTTTAATTTATTATTATTTGCTGTTACATATTTTTCTAAATTCTCTTGTGAAATTAAAATAGTTGAAGTATTTACACAAGGGTGAACTCCTAATACTTTTTCTTTTTTCAATTCCTCATCAAAATATACTTCTACTGCTGAATTTTCATCATTAACAACAGCTAGTGGTGTTACTGCACCTGGTTTTAACTTTAAATATTTCATTAACCTTTCTTCTGAAGCAAAACTTAATTTAGTACTTCCAATTTTAGTTGCAAGCTCTGCTAGTGGTACTCTTTTTTCCTCAGGAACTACTATTAAAAAATGTCTTTTTCCCTTTTGGTCTCTTACAAATAAGTTTTTACAAATTTTTGCTCCTTCAAATACATCTCCTAATGCATCCATATCTTCAATTGTAAATACTGGTTCATGCTCTACTTCTTTAAATTCAATGTTTAATTCCTTTAATTTTTCTAATACTTTTTCTCTCATTTTTTCTCCTTTCTATAATACAAAAAATCCATTCCACCCAACATAGGGCGAAATGGACATATTCCGCGGTACCACCTAATTTAATTAATAACGCAATTATTATTAACTATCTCATTTCCTTTTAACGCTAGGCAAAGCGAGTTACTTTACTTAATTTCAAATAACCAACTCTAAGGTGATAATAAATAAACTATTTTCCTACAAACCTTCCACCAAATAGTTTGCTCTCTAAAGGTTTTACTTTTATTTATGTTGTCCTCTTCATCGTTTTTGCTTATGAATAATATTATAATAACATCATTTACATAATCTTGTCAATATATTTAAATTAAATTTTTCATAATTCCCATTGCTGCTCTTTTACCTGCTGCTAAAGCACGACAAACTGTTGATTTGTTTTCAGTATTATCTCCTCCAGCATAAACATTAAACAAATTGGTTTTTCCATTCTCATCTATTTTTATATATCCCCAATCATCTAATTCAATTCCTTGATTTTCTATTAAAGTTTTATCTGGCTTTAATCCAATTGCAAAAACTACTGTATTTGCCTTTTCCTCAAATTCTTCCGTTCCTGGTTCATCTACTGCCTTATCTTGCATTATTACTGTTTTTATACAATTAACACTTTTTATTTTTTCATCCTCTTCATTTGCTGAAATAACTCTAGTTAATTCTTTAAATTCTACTCCATCTTCAAGTGCTTCTTCCAATTCAACTTCTCTAGCTGGCATATGCTCTCTATCTCTACGATACAAAATTTTTACTTTTTCAGCTCCCATTCTTACTGCCACTCTTGCAGAGTCCATTGCGACATTTCCTCCACCAATTACTACTACAGTACCTAATTCTTTTATGAATTTTCTTTCACTATAAGCTCGTAAAAACACATCTGATTCATAAACATTTTTTAATTTATTTTCTGATAATTTATATATAGAAGACTTAGCTGCACCTATTCCTAAAAAAACAGCATCATATTTACTTGATATATCTTCCAAAGTAAAATCTTTTCCTAATTCTTTATTTGTTAAAAAATTGGCTCCTAAACTTTTTAAAGTATCTATAACTTTACTTACTATATTTTTTGATAATCTAAAATCTGGTATTCCATATACTAAAATTCCACCTGGTATATCATCTTTTTCATAAATATCAACATCAAATCCATTTTGCAAAAGCTGTGAAGCACATTCTAATCCTGCAGGTCCAGAACCAATAATAGCAACTTTTTTACCATTACTTTCTTTTTTATTTAATTTAATTTCATAATTATTTTCTATTGCCCATTCATTAACAAATTTTTCAAGTTCTCCAATACTTGTAGGATTAGACTTTATGCCTCTTATACAACTTCCTTCACATTGCTCTTCTTGTGGGCAAATTAAACTACAAATATATGAACATATATTATTTTCTTGTAATATATTATATGCTTTTTCTAAATTTTCATTTTTTATTTCTGTTATAAACTCTGGTATTTTAGTTTGCATTGGGCAACCTTTTATACTGCATGGTTTATTTTTACAATTTAAACAATATTCTGCTTTTTCTTTTATTTCTTCCATTTTATCCTTCTTTTACCTCAACTACTTCATTTACTTTATCTATTTTCATTATACTAGATATAATTTCATTCATATCAGCTGATTCTTTATATTTTGCTACAACTCTTAAACAATTTGCATTCTTTTCTTTATCAATTTTAAATTTTATTAATTCTAAGCTATTGTCTATTAAAATTTGTTTAACATCTTCAATAATTTCTTTTGAACCTTCTGAAAAGATTTCTAAATCTAAATAATTAAAATGTTCTAATTTATCTGATAATATATGTGAATATGATAATACAGCGTAAACAACAGCTGTTGCTATAATTGCTCCTATGTAATATCCTGCTCCTACTGCAAGCCCAATACAAGTTACTGCTAAAAGTCCTGCTGCTGTTGTTAACCCTTTTACATTAAATCCATCTCTTAAAATTGTTCCTGCTCCTAAAAATCCTATTCCTGACAATAATTGTGCTGGTATTCTTGTTGGATCTGCTCCAGTTTTCAAATATAAATACTCTCCACAAACCATTACTAAAACAGCACTTATTCCAACTAATACATGTGTTCTAAATCCTGCTGGTTTGTTCCATGATGCTCTTTCAAATCCTACAAATCCTGATAAAAAAACTATTAAAACTAACTTAAATAAAGTCTGTATCTCTTGTATTTGACTTAAACTCTTAATTCCATTAAATATTATATCCATATAACCTCTCTTTCTTTTGTAAATGCTTTTTTAATTTTATCATTTATTTGCAATTTACACAATAATTACTTTTCTTTTTTAACCACTTGGTCAAAAAAGTTCTTAAGAATTAAACTTAAGAACTTTATACTATTATTCTTTAATTTTATATCTATCTTCTTCTAAGCTTTCCTCTCTATCTTTTTCTGTACAATATGCTACATATTCATCCATATGTTCTACACCATATTTTAAAGCTTTAGCAAATCTAATGTCTTTTCCTTCTTTTTCTATTTCCTTTTTATGTATTCTATCTTGATATTTTTCATATTCTGGATTATCTTTTTTATACTCTTTCCAAGAACGTACAAAATTAGAAATATCTCTTGTCGCTCTAAAATCTTTTAAAATTTGATGCATCTTTTTACTTGATTCTTCAGAAAAATCTGGTATGTCTGTTCTGTCATAAAATATATTTCCAATTGGATATGGAGGTCCTTCTACTGGTTCAGGTATTAAATAATAACCTGGTTTACTTTTTCCTTTATCTGTTAAAATTTCTAAAGCTCCATATACTGTATCTAAAACTGTTGCTGGTTCTTGTAACCAATGCTTTTCTTTCCATCTCAATAAATCTGGTAATGTCCAAGATTGACTATTAGCAAACATTAATACAGGGAATGCTCCTCTTTCTTTTAAAAATCTTACAGAATTTAACATATCTTCTTTTGATTCCATATCTGTAAGTGTTACAAGTCCAGAAAAGACAAATGCTCCTGGTTCAATTCCACTTTCTTTTAAAATTTCTACTGCATTTTCAAAACATTCTAATGGTAAATGTTTATTATATAATACATTTCTAGACCATTCATCTGCAGATTCAAATCCTAAAATACATTTTGCATTTAACCTTTTTAATATCTCTGTCTCTTCACTAGTTTTTATATAATCTTGATGTTTAACTACATCTATTGCATGTGCTTCTATATGCAAAACAATATCTCTTTTTAATTCATCAGACTTTTGTTCTAATTTCTTTAAAAAGTCTAACCTAACTTCTTTTGGAAATTCTTTATCTGAGAAAAATGAACCAGTTGGACTAAGTGTCATAAAAATAGGTTTTGAATTTGGATATTTTCTTTCTCCATCAAATTCATTTGTTCCATATTGTTGAGATAAAACTAATCTTTCAAAATTATCTATTACATAATCACACTGTGTTTGTATTTCTTCTGCACTTGGCTTATCATAATGAAATTGTGAATAAAAACAATTTGTGCAACATCCACAATCACTTTTTTCACAATGTTGTCCTTGCAAATAAAAAGCTGGAAAATTTCCTAACCCTTGTTTTGCATTTAACTGACTAGGTTCTAATGGTATTTCTTGTTTTTCTTCATTAGTTCCTGTTTTATAATAAGCACTTCTTAAATCACGAGTTATTTTTCCAACATATTTGCTATATTTAGCATATTCTTTATTATACATATTTAACATCCTTTTTTATTTATTACATAGTAAATTATACCAATTTTCTTTGATTATGTCAACCTCGAATGTATTGCTTTAATCTATAGTGTTTCAATTCTGTTTTTCATTTCTTCTATTATTTCATCATAGTTTTCGTATGCCATTTTAACATTATCTACTTCTTCAATATCTCCTGATGTTAAATTTTTTACAAAGTGAAATTTAAATTCCATAAACTCACTAATACTTTCAAAATATTTTTCAATAGAACTTGCAATTTCTTCATTTTCTTCTTCACTCATTTGTCCTATTGTTATTAAAAATATTTTTTTACCTTTTAGATTTCCATGATTTGCAAATGGATTCAGTCTATCTATAACATTTTTTAAAATTCCAGTAATATGATTCATATAAACTGGTGAAGCTATTATTATCTTATCTGCTTCTAACATATCATTATATATTTCTTGCATATCATCTTTTATAACACAATAATTTTCTAAATTGTCTATACATCTGCAGCACCCTAAACAATATTGTATATTTTTCTCTGATAATGCAATTAATTTATCTTTTTCTTCTTTTAAATCCTTTAAAACTGTATAACAATTTTTATTTCTATTACTACCATTTATATACAAATCCATTTCTTACTCCTTTTTTATTACTTTTAATTAATATTACTTTTTTTATTTTTTATTCTTATTTTTTTTAGTAATTTTATCAAATCTTTTTGCATTTTCCTTTTGCTTGTCTAATGGAAGCCAAGCGAATGTTGTACATACTTGTTCTCCATATTTAGTTACATTATCATCTTCTATACTAATATCTTTTTTCATTTTTAATTCCTTTCTTATTTTCTTTAGATATTAGTATTTTCAATATAATTTTAATTATACATTTATCTGTTTTTAGTTCTCATATGTTCCTCATAAGCATTTTCAAATTCTCTATTTTTAATATCAAAAACTCTTGTAGCAAATTTTTTATGTGACTCACTCATTCGTATACAAGAAGCTAATTCTTTGTTTAAATCTTGTATAGAAAAACTACTTAATTTTTTGTATGATTTTTCAGCCTGCTCTGGATACTTATCAAAAATATATTTTATTACTTCTCCAGATTTTGGAGCATATGTATTTGGAATCACTCCATATTGTGCTTTATATTCAGCTTCAATTATTTCTGAAAAGTTATTATCATCTTTTTCTAATTGCTCTTTTATCCATTCTTCACGAACATTTAATGAAAACATTTTTTGATGAGATAAATAATAAGGTGATAAACTTGGATTTTTATCATTAATCAAAGTAATATAAGAATTTGACGATGTTCCAAATTTTAATCCGAATAAAAGTTTATCTACAAGTTCCTGTTTTATAGAATCTATCTCTGATCTTGAATATTCTTGTCTAGGCTTATTTCCCCTAGTAATCAAATAATATAAATTTGATTCAACATAATCATCTATTGTTTGAGGAAGTGCATTTCCTTTAATTTGCTCATTTCTTTTTTGTGCACTTATTGGATTTTCATTTAAGTAAATTCTTAATATCTCGTCTTGACTTATTTGAGATATTCTACTTCCTAAAATTTCATGCATTTCATCTATTAAGCTATTGTCATAAACTATTGATGCCTCAGAAAATGATTCTGCATATGTATTTTTATCCATATTTTGATGTAATACAACACCTAACTCTGTATCATGAACTTTTATTCCTAATTTTTTTCCAATTTTATACATTAAGTATGGTGCATAAAAACTATCATCTTCTAAATTGTTTTTATTTAAAATATATCCATATCTATTCTTAAGTTTATTATATATTATTTTATGTTTTTCGTGGTCTGGTGCTATTGCTACTTTA
>CATJZH010000066.1 GCA_949746285.1 uncultured Clostridia bacterium | reverse complement strand
CGCTCTTCCGATCTGCAGAGAAGGGAAGGGTGGCTACATGGAGGGAAAGCCATACCCCAGAAATTAGTGGGAAGGGACTTGACACAGTTTACATCTGTCCACATTCCTTCCTAAAGTAACTCTCTGACCTACAGCAATAACAACTTACTTTACACTAATGAGTAGACATATCTATTACTGAAATGAATACAATACAGAATATAAATGTTACTGTATATGATGAGTTGATACATTGCTCTAGCCTACCCTCCATTCCATTCTAGTCTGTCCTGTCCTTCCAAAGGCTGTTTGTGACCCACTGAAGCGATTTCACAATCCACTAATGAACCATGAGTCATCTTTTGAAGAGCGCGGATTCCAGTAAGCTTGTGCCACTGGGTACATAATTGGTTGTTTACATGCCAATGTAAGTTCGGGTTACATAATATTTATTTTTATAGCGATATTGCCTATAGAATTTAATATGTATAAAAAAACTGCTTACAAATATATTGCAAACAGTTTTAACTCTAAACTAATCTAATTTTATACATTTTTCTTTTTATTTTCACATTTATAAATTGCATATGATATAAACATTCCTATTGTTGCAGTTACAATTTGAACTACTGTCGTTGCATTTTGTAAATTTTGAACCAATTTATTTGGAAAAGCATTAAATGCATTTAAAACAGCAAAGCATCCAGCTATTACAGCAACTTTTACTATAATACCTATAATTCCTGCTAAAAAATAATTTTTATTTTTTCCAAGCATTAATAATTTATATGCATACACTAATGCAAAATTTCCTATCCAAATTGCTGGTATCATATATGCCATATATGGTGATGCACTTTTAAAAACATAACCACTTAATATTGTAGATATACTCGGCATTGTTATAACTCCAACTATATTTTTCCAACCTTTTAAATTCATTGCAGATACTATTAATGCAGTATTTACAATTGAACCTACTATTATTTGTGAATTTTGAGCAACTATACTTTGCACGCCAAATATACTACTTATTAGTTTTCCTAAAAAAGTTGGAACTACTAAAGCTATTAAATATATTGCAATTGTTTGTGCTATATCTGTAATTTTCTCAAAATCTCTTACTCTTTTATTTATTACACTTTCCATAATTTATTCTCCTTTTTATTTATTTCATATCTATTATATTTTTTATTTTAAATTTTTGCAATATCAATTTTTGGAATAAATTATTTTATATAAAGATATGCACGAGTACCTAGGTTTTCTCTTAAATCTGTAGGAAGTGTATTACTTCCACGGGTTGACACAGGTCTATTACTAGATAAATTTTGACTATTTCCTCCACGTCTTGTCCTTCCAGAGATACCATCTCCTTCTAATGTCAATTCCCATACATTTCCAGATAAATCAAATATATTTTGCTTTTTAGTATAATTACTTCCTCCTGTTGGAATCAATACCCCAGAATTTGCAGGTTTCGTATCTGAGTTGCCACTTGGTCTTGTATATGAAAATGTTGAATCTAAATAATTTCCCCAAATAGAACTATTATCAACAGCTTCTGGATATGACAAACTCCTTCTCTCTATAAACCAAATTATTACTTCATCCCATAAACATCCCCATATCATATTAGTTTTTACATTCTCATTTGCTGACAAATATTTCATTTTACTATACATCGTATACCATGTTTGATTATTTATATCTCTATTTAATTTTATTACAGCAGGTTTAGATTGTGATAAATTGCCTGTTTCATATCTTCCTATATAAAAGCCACCATATCTTTTTATACTTTCTATTGTACTATCAAATTCTTGTTGCAATTCTTGATGTAATTTATCTGGTGTCATTCCTGATAATCCACCATTAGTTAGATTCGTCTGTGTATCTGATTCTGGAACAATTGCAGGCTCATAATTTTCATTTTTATATTCTGCTCTTCCAGATATTCCATATAAATACAATTTCGATTTTTTTACTCCATCTACTTCTTCATAAATTCTATCTGGATGTTCTACTGGTATCCATACCCATTGATTCCTTGATGTTCTTGCTACTGACACATTTGAGCTTGTTACTGCCGAATCACCTTCATATATTACATACCCATCATTTACCTTATTTTCTCCTGCAACACTTGACCCTACATATCCTTTTGGTACAGGCACATTTTTCCCATCTGCATCTGCTACTATATTTACTTTACTTGTATCCCAATTTGAAGCATTTACTGTTTGTGCAACCTGTCCATCTTCTGTTATTATTAATTCTCCATTATTTAGCTTATTTTTTCCAATTTTTCCTATTGTAAAAGTATTATTAAATATTCCACTTCTTTGCAATATAAGAATAATTAAGAGAATTATAATTACTATATTTGTAATTACTTTAATTTTCTCTAAACTAAATTTAATATTTTTTTCTTTACTTTTCAATTCAAATTCCCCCTAAAAAAAACAAATATACCTTTATTTGATTCAAATTAAACAAAAGTCCATTTCATTTATAACATTATTTTCAAAGTAGCTTGTGTTTTTCTAGCTACTCTTCTTTTTTTATCTATTAAGTTTATAAGTGGGTGTGAGTATACAGCATCAACGTTTTGCGTGCTATTTTTCATATCTTATCTTCTGTATTTCTTTACTTTTATTATTATATCATTTACTTTTTATTTTTAATATAACATTTATTTTACATTTTAAATCTATCTTATAAAATTAGTTCTAACTGCTTTGTTTTCTGGATGAAAAACATTTTCCTTTTTCCCACTTTCTATACATTAAAGCACCCAAGCCATATTTTTTCCAAGATTATACATCACTTGCATACCTTCTAAATCTTGTTTAACCTCTTCTGGAGTATTTCCATGAACATTATTCCAATAGTTTGCAGATACAATTGGCATTTGACTTATTGTAAAATATTTATTTAAAACATCAAATGACGCAGTAGTTCCTGCTCTTCTTGCACTTGATATACTACAACCTGGTTTAAATTCGAATGCACTTTTCCCAGCATAAAATGCTCTATCTAATACTGATAAAATTCTACCTGTTGGATGTGCATAATATACTGGAGTTCCAAAAACAAAACCATCACTTTGTTTTGCTTTTTCTATTATTTCATTTACTATATCATCAAATACACATTTACCTTTATGTTCTTCTTTAAAACATGTTTTACATCCTATACAGTCTGATATTGGTTTATTTCCTACGAATAATATTTCTGTTTCTATATTTTCCTCATCTAATGACTCTGCCACTTTACTTAAAGCTGTATATGTACATCCTTTTTCATTTGCGCTTCCATTAATTAATAATACTTTCATATTTATCCTCCTATTTTTGTATTAAAGTATATGCACTTAAATTTCGTTTTGTTACTTCTTCTAGTTTATTTTCATATTTAAAAAAACACATTGTTTTTGAGTATTTTCTCAATTTTTACAATGTATCTTAAATTATTAATTATATATCAAACACATATATATCTTGCATTAAAAACTCATCATAAAGATTAGTTATTTTAGTATTGTTTGGAATTGTAAAAGCTGGTCTTACTCCAAATCTTGCATCACTTCCTGTATATGTAACCATTCCATCATATCCAACCATATAATAAGAATCTGAATAGTGTGACGTTCTTGTCCAATATGGAGATTCTATTCCAATGTCGTTATTTGCAATTCTACTATTATCTTCGAAATATTTCAATTTCATTTTACTTTTTGTTTGATTGCCATAACTATCTAGTTCCGAAAAAGATAAAATAAAAAACTTCCTATTTATTTCATATTCTCTATTTTCATCATATTCAAAAAAAGTTAATTTTGTATTCAAAATATTACTTAATAGTTTATTATCAAATCTTTCTAGAAATTCTCCTGTTAAATATTTATCTACATCATTTTCTTCATATCTAACATTATTTTTCATTAGCAACCAACTATTATAAACTATATCTTTTGAAATTGTTCCATTATAATCTTCAATATATCCTGTTTCTCTACCTATTACATTTTTTCTTAAACAAAGTGTATTATTAGTTTTATTATAATTATATGTTAATACTAGGTATGGAATATATTCATTATTTTCTTTAATATAAATTGTATATCCTTCGTCTGAATTATAATCATATGATATATATCCCACTGTATTATTTTCTAAGCTAGGTATAGTTTTTCTATTAACGATTATTATTGACGTCAATGTAAGTATGAGTATAATAATTCCTACTGCAATAAACACATTCCATCTTTTCTCTTTAATTAATTTTTTTATTATTCTTATTAATCCATAAATTCCCCATATTATTCCATCAATAATAAGTGCTCCACCAATACAAAAAAATAATATAATTATAGAAATGATGGGAAATATCATATATCCAAGCATTTTTAAAAAAATTGAAAAATCTGAATTATCAATATTCATTTCTGGTAGGTTATTTAAATTAATTAAAAAACATATAGCTATTGATATTCCAACAATTATAGATATTATAATAAAAAATATGGATATTTTAATAATATTTTATTTGTTTTCTCTAAATTTATTTCTTTCATAATTTCATCTACATACTATAAACACATTTTTAAAATATTAAGTACATCTTCTGCAGATAATGGAACATACGCATCTTTCAAATCTCTGTGAGCAATAACCGCATTGCTCATTTTTTCTAATAGAGAATCATCTATTCCTAACTTTCCTAAATTCATTGGAATACCACAATTAATAAAGAATTTCTCAGTAGCATCAATTGCTTTATTTGCAAGTTCAAATTTATCATCAGATTTATCGAAATTCCATACATTAACAGCATAATCTACAAATTTATCTACTGTTTTTTCTGATAAAATATATCTCATCCATCTTGGTGTAAGTATAGCAAGACCAACTCCATGAGTTATATCGTAAAATGCACTTAATTCATGTTCTATTGGATGACAAGACCAAATTTCATTATCTTTTCCTCTACCACATAATCCGTTTAATGCCAAACTTGAAGCCCACATTAAATTGCTTCTTGCTTCATAATCTGTTGGATTTTGAAGTGCTACTGGACAATATTTTATACATGTTTGTAAAATTCCTTCTGAAATTTTATCTTGAAGATATGCTCCTTCAGTACTCTTAAAATAATTTTCTATAACATGTGACATTATATCTGCAGCTCCTGCAGCAGTTTGAATAGCTGGTAATGTATATGTGTACTCTGGATCTAATATAGAAGCTCTTGGTGCCATTCCTTTTAGTCTTGCACTTAGTTTTTCATTTGTTTCAGGATTTGTAATAACTGCTGTTTGATTCATTTCTGAACCTGTTGCAGCAATTGTTAAAATTGTAACTACTGGTACTACTTTATCTACCTTTGATGGTTCTTTTACTAAATCCCATGCATCTCCATCATAATGGATTCCTGCACCAATTAATTTAGTACAGTCTATTGTACTACCTCCTCCTACTGCTAAAATAACATCCACATTATTTTGTTTGCAAATTTCAATTCCTTTTCTTACTGTTCCTATTCTAGGATTAGGTTCAATTCCTTCTAATTCACATATATTAAAATCTTTTAATAATTCATATACTTTATTATATATTCCATTTTTCTTTATACTTCCACCACCATAAGCTAAAAGTACATTTTTACCATATTTACTTAAAATATTTTCTAAATTTTCTATTTGACCTTTTCCAAAATAAATTTTTGTTGGTGCATGAAATGCAAAATTTTCCATATTATTTCTCCTTCTTAAGTTATACTTAAATAATTATCAATTATTTATATTCTTTATTTTTTATTTCTTTTTTCTTAGATTTCATATTTAGTTCTAATGCTTTATTTTTAATTTTTTCCATGTAATTTTTTACTTCTTGCATATTTCTACAAGATACTAATGATGGCTCTCGTTCTGTTCTTATTGTACTTGACATCACGCTTAAAGCATGATTAATAGCTCTTTGTCCATTGTCTGGATCTCCGTCATACCATCTTAATACATATCTTGTATCTAAATCGTCTGATTGTTGTTCACCTTTTTGTTGTAAGTTTAAAACATATTTCAGGGCTGGAAAAACTTTATATGAATTGTTTGATTTACTTATCCTGTAGTCAGATTTTTCCCTTTCCTTTCTAAAAGCTTCAAAAAATTGTTCTTTTTCTTTAGAATCAAGCAACTGTCCCGATTTTATAACCTCTTCTACATCTCGAGCAATTTCCATATCAGAGTAATTTCTATAACTATCATAATTATTTTTTATTGTTTTTAAAAGAGTATCAATCAATGTAGTTTTATATGGTGATATAGCTGTATTCGACATAAGTAACCTAACATCTGGATCTAAATTTATCATAGTGTCTAAAAACTTTATTACATTCATTCCATACTGTGATGAATATGTACATAATACAACTTCGTCTTGAGGATTATAAACGCTTTTTACACCATTTAATTCGCTTCCATAAATATTGTCACTATTATTAAATTTTTTAAAATTATTATCATACTCTTGCATAAATTCTGTTGTTGCTCCAGTTGCAAGTATCATATCAACAAAATTAATATTTAAATCTGAAAGATCAAAATTTGCATAAATTTTTCTTTCTAATTCTAAACTTGCACTTTGAGCAGCATCATACAAATTAACAAATATATTTATAAGCTGAGTTGGAGATAAAATTTGATTTTCAGAATACAAAAATATTGCATCACTATCTTTTTTTGCAACTACAAGATTTGAATCATCTCTGTAACTTAAAATTGGATTTTCTCCTGCATGATATGTAGACTTTTTTATTTTGTCATAGAAAAAATCAGTTGGAGTAATATCTTTTTTTGAAATATAGCTTTGTACATCTCTATACAAATTTCTTTCATCTACAGTTATTACTCCTATTTTTTTCATTGACGTTAATTTTACATCATCTCTAATTTTATACAACTCAAATTCCTTTCTTACATTTATTCTTCATCTTCAACCTTTTCTTCTTCAACTTTCTGAATTTTGCAAGCTTTTATTTTTATTATTCTTTTATCTTTTACTTTTTCAATTTTATAAGTTACATCTTCTGTTTCAACAACTAATTTTTCTTTTTCATCTGGAATTCTTCCAAGTTCTTCTACCAAATATCCTGAAAGTGTATCATAATCTCCTTCTGGGATTTCAATATCTAATATTTTTTCTACTTCTGATACTGATAAACTTCCAGTTAACATATAAGTATTCTCATCTAATTTTTCATAATCTTTTTTTACAACATCATATTCATCATAAATTTCTCCAACTATTTCTTCTAAGATGTCTTCCATCGTAACCATGCCGGCAGTTCCACCATATTCATCTACTATAATTGCTATTTGTTTTCTGTTTTTTCTAAGTTCATCAAAAAGCTCATTAACTTGCTTTGTTTCTGGAACAAAATATGCATCTTTTAACAAGTTTCTAATTCTAACATTCTTATTTTTAGTTGAAAGTAAAATATCTTTTATATAAACTATTCCTTTTATTTCATCAATTGTTTCATCATATACTGGTACTCTACTGTATCTAAAATCTTCTGTTAATTCTTCTATAACTTTTGATATTGATAAATTCATATCTAACGCGAAAATTTCTTTTCTAGGAACCATTATTTCGCTAACTGTTTTATCATTAAATTCAAAAACATTATTTATCATATCTCCTTCTACCTGATTTATTGTTCCTTTTTCTTTTCCTACATCTACCATCATTCTAATTTCTTCTTCTGTAACAGTTTCTTCATCCGCATCTGATACTCCAAATATCTTAGATACTATATTTGTTGAAAATGTTAAAAATTTTACAAATGGTGATGTTAAAACAGATATTGTTTTTATAATTCCTATTGAAGCAAATGATACTTTTTCACAATATTTCATTGCTATTCTTTTTGGAACAAGTTCTCCAAATATTAATGTAAAATAAGATAATATTACTGTAATTATTATTATAGAAATATTATTCCATGCACTAATACTTAATGCTGGAATTAAATCATTTAATCTTGGTGCAAGTTCACTTGCAAAAGTTTCTGATGCATAAGCACTTGATAAAAAGCCTGCAAGTGTAATTCCTATTTGAATAGTTGCCAAAAACTTACTTGGGTTTTCTAGCATTTTTTTTATTTTTTTTGCTTTTTTATTACCTTCTTTTGCTTGAACATCTATTTTAGCATCATTTAAAGAGATAAATGCAATTTCTGATGCTGCAAAAAAAGCATTTATGCCTATTAAAACTATTAATAAAATTATTTGTCCCATAAACTCTCCTTTAATTTAATATAGAATCTGCTAATTTATTTAATTCTTCTTTTGTCTCAGGTGTAAGAATAGATTTTATTGTTACTACTGGTTCAAATATTGTAATATCTTTCATTTTTTCTAATATTTCTCTCATAGTTTTAGCTGCTGATGGTGCCCATGTTCCATTTTCTACTAATGCTACTTTTCTATTTTGATAATTTTTTCCTAATAGATGATGTAAAAATTGTTCCATTGGTGGAAATACTCCTGCATTATAACTAGATGCTGCAAGTACAACTTTGTCATAACGAAAAGCATCTTCTATAGCTTCTGCCATATCTTCTCTTGCTAAATCTGCTATTACTACTTTTTTTGCTCCTTTTTCTTTTAATATTTCTCCTAGAGCCTTTGCAGCTTCTGCTGTATTTCCATGTATAGAAGAATATGCTATATAAACTCCATCATCTTCTGGTCTATAACTACTCCATATGTCGTATTTTTCTATATAATATCCTAAATTTTCTTTCAATATTGGTCCATGAAGTGGACATATCATTTTTACATCTAATGTAGCTAATTTTTTTAATAAAGCTTGAACTTGAACTCCATATTTTCCTACAATATTAAAATAATATCTTCTTGCTTCACAAGCCCAGTCTTCTTCTGTATCTAAGCTTCCAAATTTTCCAAACCCATCTGCTGAAAATACTATTTTTTCTGTTTTTTCATAAGTAACCATTACTTCTGGCCAGTGTACCATTGGCGCCATGAAAAATTGTAATGTATGTTTTCCAATATTAAATTCTTCACCTTCAGATACTTCTATTTTTCTCTTATCTAGATTTTTTATATTAAAAAATTGTGGTAAAAAAGCAAAAGTTTTCATATTTCCTATAATCTTCATATCTGGATATTTTTCTGCTAAAACTCCTATATTATATGCATGATCAGGTTCTAAATGTGATACTACTAAATAATCCACTTTTTCTCCACATAGAGCTTTTTCTAAATTTTCTAGCCATTCATCAGATTTTCTTTTATCAATTGTATCCATGACTACATTTTTTTCATCTTTTATTAAATATGAATTATATGATATTCCGTTTGGAACAATATATTGGCTTTCAAATAAATCTATTGTTTTATCATCTGCTCCAATGTAAATTATATCATCTGTTATTGTTATATCTTTCATCTTTTTTTCCTTTCTTTTCTAATTTATGTCATTATATTATAAGAAATATTAAAAATCAACATCTATTAAATCTTTCACAACTTCTCCTGCTATAATTAATCCAGCTACTGATGGCACAAAAGATATACTTCCTAATTGTGGAATTTTACATGCTCCGTTTTCACAATTCATTTCTAATTTTTGTTTTAGTGGTTCTTCTTTTGAATAAACTACTTTATGTGTTTTTATATTTCTGTTTTTTAACTCTTTTCTTAAAATTCTACATACTGGACATACCGATGTTTTGTATATATCAGAAACTTCAAACTTTGTTGGATCTAATCGATTTCCCGCACCTGCAGCTGATATAATATTAATATTTAAATTATGTGCTTTTTCAATTAATTTTAATTTTGAAGTCATTGTATCAATAGCATCCACAACATAAGAAAAACTATTATCTAACAAACTTTCTTCTTCGCCTTGTATATCGTTTGGTTCATATACTTCTACTATAGCGTTAGGATTAATATCTAATATTCTTTCTTTCATTACATCTATTTTTCTTTTTCCAACAGTAGAATGCAGTGCTAATATTTGTCTATTAATATTGGTAATGTCAACCTTATCAACATCAATTAACACTAAATTTCCTACTCCAACTCTGGCTAATCCTTCTGCAGTATATGAACCTACTCCACCAATTCCATATATTGCCACTTTAGATTTTTTTAATTTTTCTATTCCATTTTTTCCTATCAATAACTCTGTTCTTGAAAATTGATCTGACATTTTTACTATAAAAGGATATATAAATATCCTTTTCCCCTTTCTTCTTACTCTATTATATCTATTACTGTAAAACCTGCATCATCTATAACTTTTTTTATTTCATTTGCCTCAATATTTTTATTACATTTAATTATTGCTTTTTTCTCTTCTAAAATTACTTCTGCTTGTTCTATTCCATCTATAGAATTTAAAGCCTTTTCTACACTCATTTTACAATGGTTACATTGCATTCCATCTATTAATACTGTTTTTTCCATTCCTTTTTCCTCCTTTTTACTTTTTTCTTTTATATTAGTATTTGTACTATTACTATTTTTAAATCTTTTTAATCTTAAAGCATTTGTAACAACACAAACAGAACTTAAACTCATAGCTGCAGCTCCTATCATTGGATTTAATTTTAATCCTAAACTTAAGTAAAATGCACCAGCTGCAACTGGTATTCCTATAATATTATAGAAAAATGCCCAAAACAAATTCATTTTTATATTTCTAATAACAGATTTACTTAAATCTATTGCTGTAGCTACATCTAACAAGTTATCTTTCATTAAAACTATATCTGCTGATTCTATAGCAATATCTGTTCCAGAACCTATTGCCATTCCTACATCTGCTCTTACTAAAGCTGGGCTATCATTTATTCCATCACCAACAAAAGCTACTTTTTTTCCTTCTTTTTGAAGTTTTTGAACTTCTTTTTCTTTATCTTGTGGTAAAACTTCTGCTATTACTTTATCTATTTTTAAAGCTTCTCCAATAGCATTTGCAGCCATTTTATTGTCACCAGTTAACATTACAACTTCTATTTTTTTATTTTTCAACTGTTCAATTGCTTTACCACTTGTATCTTTTATAGTATCTGCTATTGCAATAAGTCCTATTAAACTATTTTCTTTTCCAAAATAAATTAAAGATTTTCCTTCTTTTGATAGATTCTCGCTTTTTACTTTTAATATTTCTGTATCTATATTGTTTTCATTCATAAAAGGCAAATTTCCACCAAAATATTGAACTCCATCTATTTTACCTTTTACTCCTCTTCCTGGTACTGCTAAAAAATCTGTTACATCAATTAATTCAACATTATTTTTTCTAGCTCTTTCTAGTATTGCTTCTGCTAAAGGATGTTCCGAATTCTTTTCTAAACTTCCTGCAATTTTCAATAATTCATTTTCAACTTTAAGATTATAAGTAGTATTACCAATAATCTTAACTCTACTATTACTTAAACTTTCAGTATTTCCAACTAAAGTTTGACTAGTTATTACATTTGTAACTTTTGGTTTTCCAACAGTTATTGTTCCTGTTTTATCTAATACTACTGTATTTACTGAATGTAATAATTCTAAGCTTTCAGCTGATTTTATTAAAATGCCGTTTTCAGCACCTTTTCCAGTTCCCACCATAATTGCAACAGGTGTTGCTAAACCTAATGCACAAGGACACGAAATAACTAAAACAGCAATTCCTGTAGTTAGTGCAAATTCAAAACCATATCCAAGACTTATCCACACTATAGCTGCTGCTATCGCTATTACAATTACAATTGGTACAAACACCGCACTTACTTTATCTGCTATTTTTGATATTGGAGCTTTTGAATTTCCTGCTTCTTCTACCAATTTTATAATTTGAGAAAGAGTTGAATTTTCTCCAACTTTAGTTGCTTTCATTTTCAAATATCCATTTTTATTTATTGTTCCTGAAACAAGCTTATCATTTACATTTTTCTCTACTGGTATACTTTCACCTGTTATACTAGACTGATCAACAGATGAAGCTCCTTCTATAACTATTCCATCTACTGGTATACTTGCTCCTGGTTTTATTACTACTATATCTCCTACTACTATATCTTCTAATTGTATTTCTAATTCTTTATTATCTCTAATAACAATTGCACTTTTAGGTGCTAAATCTATTAGTTTACTAATTGCATCACTAGTTTTTCCTTTAGATTTTGTTTCTAAATATTTTCCGAACTGTTATTAAAGTAAGTATTGTTCCAGCAGATTCAAAATAAATATCCATACTATATCTTTGAACTAATTCTAAATTATTATGTCCTAATCCATATCCAATCATATATATTGCAAAAATCCCATAAGCTGTTGCTGCTGTACTTCCTAATGCTATTAAAGAATCCATATTAGGTGTAGCTTTAAATAAATGTTTAAAACCTACTATAAAATAATTTCTATTTACATACATAATAGGTAGTAAAAGTAAAAATTGTGTAAAAGCAAAAATAAAAGCATTTTCATTGCCATGAAACATATTATTTATAAATTCTGGTATTGGTAAACCAAACCACTCGTAAAACATATGATACATTGCTATATACATAAGAGGTATTAAAAAACATATTGAAACTATTAATCTTTTTTTCATTGATTTTAATACATCTTTCATTTTATCTTTTTTAGGTTCTACTTCTTTTTTATTAGTATCTTCGCTTGCACCATACCCTGCTTGAGTAACAGCCTCAATTATTTTATTGTTATTTAAGATTTTTTCATCATATTCTACTTCCATATTATTTGATAAAAGATTAACACTTGCTTTTTGTATTCCATCTAATTTTTTTACAGCATTTTCAACATGAGCAGAACAACTGCTACAAGTCATTCCTTGAATATTAAACTTTACTTTTTTCATCTAACTTTCCTTTCCCATAATCATCTAAAAAATGATAAAATTTATCTTCTCTTCTGTACGATATTATTGTATCTAAATTAACATTTTGTACACTATTAAAAATATTTATGTCAATATTATCATACTGCTTTTTCATTTCTTTTATAAGTTTTTTCATTTCTTGTCTTTTTGACTGTTCTTCTTTTTCATTATTTAAAGTATATTCTTCAGTAAATTTACATGCACATTCAATAAATTTTAAATTATTTTTATCTCTCCATCTTTCAATGTCTTCTTCTTTGATAAAATATAGTGGTCTAATAAGTTCCATCCCTGGATGTGATGTGCTACAAACTTTTGGCATCATAGTCTGAACTTGAGAACCATAAAATATTCCCATCAATATTGTTTCTATAACATCATTAAAATGATGTCCTAAAGCAATTTTGTTACACCCGTATTTTTTAGCTTCTTCATATAAATATCCTCTTCTCATTCTTGCACACAAATAACATGGATTATCCTCAATATTTACCACTCTACTAAAAATATCTGTTTCAAACATTTTTATTGGTATATTTAAAAGCTCAGAATTAGAGATAATCTGCTGCTTGTTTTGCTGATTATATCCTGGATTCATTACTATAAAAACAATTTCAAAATTCATTTTTCTATGTTTTTTAAGTTCTTGAAAACATTTAGCCATAAGCATTGAATCTTTTCCACCAGACATGCAAACAGCAATTTTGTCTCCTTCTTTAATCATTTCATATTCTGAAATTCCCTTTATAAATTTTTTCCATATTTCTTTTCGATATCTTTTGGTAATAGTTTGTTCTATTTCCTCATACCTTTCCATATTTACTCCTTTTAAATTATAGGTTTTGTATCAAATTTATAATAATAATTTTTTATTTCTGGATAATAATCTTTTACTTTTTTCAATGTACCATCTTCTAAAGTAACTGTTAGATTTGGATATGTAAGTAGCATTTTTTCATTTCCTATGTATTTATAAATAAAATTAGCTGTTTTTTCATCATTATAAATTTCATTATATAATGCTTCTGTTTCTACTTTGTTATTAATTGGTACATCATTTTCAACACATACTCTTATTAAAAACATATCTATTGCATATGCTGAAAATAAGCAGTCTAGGAATAAAAATAAAATAGCTATTGCAGTTGCTGTTTTTAAAACTATTACATTAGTTTTCTTTTTCATCCAGTCAATAAATTTATCCACTCTAGGATTAACTACACGTAATAGATAAATTCCAAGTAATCCCCAAAATATTGAATATAAGAAACAAATTCTACCATTTATATTTAAGAATCTCCCTGAATAATCCCACCATTTTACATTAAGTATCATTTCACCTATAAAACTAATTACATACTCTACTACTGAACCTACTAAAAATCCACCTACAAATAATGTCTGATTATTTTTGAAGAATTTATATTTTAACACTAATATTATAAATACTGCTCCTACACCATAAATACTACAAAAAGGTCCATATAAAAAACTTTGTCTACTTTCAAATACTCCATAATTAAATAGTGCAAATAATGTTTCTATAACAAAACCTAAAAAGCTATATATAATAAAATATGCACAAACCCTCCACATAGAAATGTCAACTTTTTCTTGTTCCTCATATTTTTTATTTAGCTTTTTTATTATTTTTTCAGCTTGTTTTACTATTTGTTCTTTTTCTTCATTTAATTTTTCATCTACTTTCATAAAAGACCTCTTCATATTTTATTTATAAATTTTTCCTCCGCCTAATACTATATCTCCTATGTAAAAAACTGCTGACTGTCCTGGAGTTATAGCTCTTTGTGGCTCTTCAAATACAACTTTTATAATGTCTTCTTCTTGAATTATTTTTGCTTTTGCTTCTTTTGAAGAATACCTTGTTTTTACTGTTACTTCTAGACATTCTTTAATTTCATCTACTAAAAGCAAATTTATATCCTTAACTAAAATTTCTTTTTTATATAATTCATTCTCTTCACCGACAATAACTTCATTTTTTTCTTTATTAAAACCTAATACAAATAATGGTACTGGATTTGAAATTCCAAGCCCTTTTCTCTGACCTATTGTATAATTATATAATCCTGTATGTTTTCCTAAGATATTTACGTTTTTATCTACAATATTACCAGATTTAGGTTTTAAATTAGAATTGCTTTCTAAAAACTTTTTGTAATTTCCATCTGGAATAAAACATATATCTTCACTATCTGGCTTATTTGCTACTTTTAAATTTTTTTCCTTTGCGATTTTTCTTATTTCATCTTTATTTTCAAAATCTGATAATGGAAATACTATGTATTCAATTAATTCTTTAGGTATACTCCATAAAACATAACTTTGGTCTTTTTTTCCTGCTTTAGATTTTTTTAATACCCATCTATTGTATTTTTCACTAAATTCTGTTTTAGCATAATGCCCTGTTCCAATGTAATTACATCCCAATTCTTTGGCTTTTTCGTACATTAAACCAAACTTCATATATCTATTACATTCTATACAAGGATTTGGTGTTTTAGAATTTGAATAACATTCTATAAAATTATTTATTACATATTTTTTAAATTCATTTTTAAAATCATATGTAAAATGCGGTATCCCGATTTGTTTACATACATTTTTTGCATCTAAATCTAGGTTAGAACAATTACTTTGTACATATAATTCCATTGTTATTCCTATAACTTCATATCCTTTTTCTTTAAGTAGAACTGCTGATACTGAACTATCAACTCCTCCACTCATTCCTAATAAAATCTTTTTATTTTCCATAAATTTATTTCCTTAATTATTTTAAAAATCCATTTATTATCTGTTCTTCTGCTTCTTTTTCTGTTAAACCTAAAGACATTAATTTTATTAATTGTTCTCCTGCTATTTTTCCAATTGCAGCTTCATGTGTTAGACTTGCATCAATATGTTTTGCTGTAACTTGTGGGAGAGAAGAAACTTGTCCTTTATCCATAATAATAGCATCACATTCTACATGCCCAAAACATACATTATTTCCATAAACTTTTGACACAAATTCTTGTTTTGAATTATCTTTTGCTACAGATCTTGAAATAACATTTGTTCTTGAATTTTCTCCATTTAAGTTTACTTCAAAAAAGGTTTTGGCATCTTGGTCTCCATGTGTCATTATTTTTTCTTTTACTATAAGTGTAGCATCTTTATCTATTTCACCTTTTGTTGTTCTTACAGTTGAATCAACACCTTTTATTTGAACAGTTTCCATTTCTAGGAAAGCACCAGATTTTAAATATACTTCTGTAACAGGATTTAAAATTCTTTTTCCATTCCCATCTCCTTCGCCATAATGTTTTTCTATATATTTAACCTTTGCACCTTCTTCTAAGAAAAATCTATGAATTCCATCGTGCTGTGATGTATCACAAGAAGAATTATGAATACCGCATCCAGCAACAATTACAACATCAGCATTTTTTCCTACAAAAAAGTCATTATATACTAAATCTTTCATTCCACTTTTTGTTAAAATTACTGGTATATGCACACTTTCATTTTTAGTATTTTCTTTAATTATAATATCCATTCCATCTTTATCTGTTTTAGATACTATATCGATATTTGCAGTTGTTTTTCTTTCTACTTTTTTTCCATCTTCTCTTAAATTGTATGCTCCTTGAGGAGTTTTTTCAATGTCTGCTATTTGTTTTAATAATTTTTTTTCTATACTATTCATTGACATTTTCTCCTTTTTCTAAAAATTTACATACTGATGCTACAAACTTTTTATTTTCAAAAACTTCTTCCTTTTTTCCCACTTTTTCAATTTTTCCATTTACTAATAAAACAATTTCATCTGCTATATCTAATATTCTTTCTTGATGTGTTATTGTAATAATTGTCCCTTGTATCTCTTCTCTCATTTTTTTAAATACTTGAATTAAACTATTGAAACTCCATAAGTCTATTCCCGCCTCAGGTTCATCAAAAATTGTAATTTTTGATTTTTTGGCTTCTAACATAGCAATTTCAATTCTTTTTAATTCTCCGCCAGATAAACTATTATCAACTTCTCTTTCAATATATTCTTTGGCACATAATCCCACATCTGATAAATAATCACATATTTCTTTCATTTTTAATTCTGTATCTGCTGCTATATTAATCATATCCTTTACAGTTAGTCCTTTAAATTTAACAGGTTGTTGGAAAGCAAACCCTATTCCTAATTTTGCTCTTTCTGTAATTGATAATTTTGTAATATCTTTTCCATCAAAAATAATATTTCCTGAATCTGGCATTTCAATTCCCATTATAATTTTAGCAAGTGTTGATTTTCCAGAACCGTTTGGTCCTGTAATTGCTATAAATTTTTTAGTATCTAATTTTAAATTTATATTATTTAAAATTTGTTTTCCATCTCTTTTAAAATTTATATCTTTTAATTCTAACATTTTTTCTCCTTCATATAATTATTATACTTTTTCTTTTTTTATTTTTCTTCTTGCACAATCTCTACATTTTTCTTTATTTATATCATATCCACAATCTAAACTATTAAAATCTAAAACTTTATGAACATATTTAGCCAATTCATTTAATGTATTATCAGATACTGCTACTTTTAACTTTTCAGCTTCCGTTGCTGCTTCCTCAGTTTCTAGTCCTAAAACATCTTTTAAGAACACAAAAACTATATCATATGCTTCTAAAATTTTTTTAGATAAATCTTCACCTTTCTTAGTTATTTCTATTTTTCCATAAGTTTCATAATTTATAAAATCACTATCTTTTAAATTATTTAATGCTTTATTAACACTAGGCTTACTACAATTCATCTTTTCTGCAATATCTGTAACTCTTATATCTCCATTTTGCTTTTTTAATATATACATTGTTTTTAAATATTCTTCTAAGGCTTTTGAAATCATATTTTTCTCCTTTTGTTAACCTTGGTTAACATTATATTATCATTATCCCCTAAAGTCAATAGATAATACTAAAAAGTTGACTTTATTTAACATATATAAATTATGAATAAATTGTAAAAAAGATTCAATAATACATTTCTTGAATCTTTTTCCTTTCAATATTCTTTATTAAATCTAGTACTTCTTCCTATTTTATATAAAGATATGTACGGAAACCAAGATCATAATCTTTACTACTCGGAACTTTACCGTAAATTCTACTAAATGCTGCTATACTAGAACCATTATCACTGTAATATCCTCCACGGAAAGTAATAAAGCGACTTCCATCAGTTTCTAATGTCCAATCATACACGTTTCCTGCCATATCATATATATTATTTGCCTTTGTATATTCACTACTTCCAGTTGGAATTTTTGTTGAATTTAGTGTGTTTTTTGTAGCCTCTATTCCATTTGTATCTTCATATTTAAATGTACTATCTTTATAATTTCCCCAACTTGTTGAATTCTTTATTTCTGCATATGTCTTACTTCCACTTTCTACTAACCACTGCAAAGTTTCATCCCACAAACATCCCCATATTATATTTGTTTTTACGCCCATGCTTCTTCCTAATGTCTCCATTTTTCCATACATTTCATACCATGTTTTACCTGCTATATCTGTATTGCTTTTTTTACTACTGGTTCATTTGTGCTTATATTTCCTGTTTCATATCTTCCTATATAAAATCCTCCATATGCTTTTATACTTTCTATAGTCTCTTCAAATTCTATTCTTAATTCTTGATAAAAATTTTCTCTTGTCATTCCTTGTAGTCCATATTCTGAAAAAAATCTTGGATTATCATAACTTGTTAATATTGCTGGTTCTCTTCCAGTTCCAAAGCTTCCTCTTCCTGTTAACGTCCAACTATCGTAATATTTTCCTCTTTTTACTCCATTTGTTTCACTATATATTCTACTTGGGTCATTTACTGCTACCCACCCCCATTGATTTCTCGTTTTTTGTGACTCTAATAATTATCTAATCCATCATTATATAAGTTATCTTTTTTATATGTTAGCATTACTTTATATTTTCCTTCCACCAATTCCTTGTCATAATCTACATATACTAAATTATCATATGTTGTTCCATATATTGTATCACTTATACTTGGAGATCTCTCTTCTTTGCCTGTTTCAATGTTTATTATTGTTGCATATAATACATCACACCTATATGACAACGCTTCTGATGACACACTCCAATTTATTTTTAAATGTCCTCCATTTTTTCCTACTTCAAACTCCTCACTTTCCAATACGCTACTTGAATTATCTATATTATAATTCCCACTTGACCATACTCCATCTGCTTCATTTTGTGTCCATGCATACTCTCCTTCTGAAGTTAGATTAACTGTTTTTGCTGTTCCTTTATGTACCTCATTTATCCCATTTACATATCTTTCTTCTTCTACACTTGATGCTGTGTATACTGTTGGTACTGGTACTTCTATATTGTCTAAACTCATTACAGTTGTGTAGTTTTCTGGATTTCTTTGTCTTACTGCTTCTTTATGTTCTGTTTCTACCGACATTATATTGTTATTTAAATTTTTCTTACTTATTAAAATTAAAGTCATGATTAATAATATAATAACAATTATTGCTATTAAAATTATAACTTCTTTATTGCTTTTAGTTTCTTCTAAATTTTTTTGTTTTTCATATAATAAACTCCATTTCTAATCTTTTCCATAGTACTAGGTAAACCACTATTAATTCGCACCTGATTTTGCACTATATTATATGCTTTATATTATACATTATATTTTACATTTTTATATTAAATTTGTGTTACATTATTAAAAGTTTAAAGAAACTTTCTCTCAAAACAAAAACGATTAACTTAAATATACTAAAATATTTAAATTAATCGTCATTATTTATTTTACTTATTTTTTGTAGTAAATTAAATTTCTACATATCCACCTATCATTTTACTTGCTTTAACATTTTTTACATAATTACGTCCACCAGATATAACTACTCTATCTCCTGATTCTAAAATTCCTTTGGCTTTTAATTTTTCTAATCCTGCTTCTACTGTATTATCTATAGAATCTTCTGAATCAACATATACTGGATGTATATTCCAAGCTAATCCTAATTGACGGAAAGTTCTTTTATTATCTGTAATAGCAAGTATTGGGCATCCTGCTCCCATTCCTGCTAATCTTCTTGCAGAATCTCCTGTATGTGTATAAGCAACTATAGCATCAGCTTTAGTATTTTTTGCAATTACACATGTAGAATAAGTAATATTATCTTCTAAATTCTTTAATTGTATTTTATCTTTGTCATCAAATCTTTTCCAATAATTAACTTCTGGTTCTATTCTACCTGCTATTTTTACCATTGTTTGAACACATTCAAGTGGGAATTTACCCATTGCACATTCTCCAGAAAGCATTATAGCACTAGTTCTATCATATATAGCATTTGCAACATCTGATGCTTCTGCTCTTGTTGGTAATGGATTACTCATCATTGATTCTAACATTTGTGTTGCTGTTATAGCTGGTCTATATGCTCTATTACATAATTTTATAAATTTCTTTTGCATTACTGGTGGTTCTGTAAAATCAGTTTCTGTTGCCATGTCTCCACGAGCTATCATTTGAACATCTGCATTCTCTACTATTTCTTCCATATGTTCTAGCCCTTCAACATTTTCTACTTTTGTTATTATTTTTATATCTTTTCCACCATTTTCATCTAATACTTTTCTTACTTGGTCTAT
>CATJZH010000065.1 GCA_949746285.1 uncultured Clostridia bacterium | reverse complement strand
TTTGTTGCACCATATAATGCTACTGTTATAGAAAACTTAAATAAGGAAGATTTAATATGCCTTGGAAAATTAAATATGGACGAGTTTGCTATGGGAAGCTCTACAGAGCATTCTGCCTTTTTCAATACTAGTAATCCATGGGATTTAGACAGAGTACCCGGAGGTAGTTCAGGAGGAAGTGCAGCAGCAGTAGCAGCTGAAATGGCGCCTTGGGCATTAGGTAGTGATACAGGAGGAAGTATACGTCAGCCAGCTTCACTTTGTGGAATAATAGGGCTAAAACCAACTTATGGTTTAGTATCAAGATATGGATTGGTTGCTTATGCTTCATCACTTGATCAAATAGGACCATTAACTAAAGATGTTACTGATTCAGCAATTCTTTTAAATTTAATAGCTGGACACGATGAAAAAGATTCTACATCAATGAATTTAGATAAAAAAGATTATACAAAATATTTAGTAAATGATGTAAAAGGAATGAGAATAGGACTTCCAAAAGAATATATAGGAGAAGGTGTAAATGAAGAAGTAAAACAAGCTATTTTAAATGTTGTGAAAAAATATGAAGAAATGGGAGCAATAGTTGAAGAATGTTCTTTAGACTTAGGAAATAAAGCAACATCTGCTTATTATATTATAGCTTGTGCAGAAGCTAGTTCAAATTTAGGAAGATTTGATGGAATTAGATATGGATATAGATCAGAAAAATATGATAATTTAAAAGATATCTACAAAAATTCTAGAAGTGAAGGTTTTGGTGAAGAAGTAAAAAGAAGAATTATATTAGGAACATATGTACTTTCTTCTGGATATTATGATGCTTATTATAAAAAAGCTCAAAAAGTAAGAACAGTTGTAAAAGAAACTTATAATGAATTGTTTAAAAAATATGATTTATTATTAACTCCAACATCTCCTACAACAGCATTTAAAATTGGGGAAAAATCAAGCAATCCAATAGAAATGTATTTAGCAGATGTTTGCACAGTACCAGTAAATGTAGCAGGACTTCCAGGAATGAGTATTCCATGTTCATTAGATACAAATGGGATGCCAATAGGTTTCCAATTAATAGCAAAACCATTTAATGAAGAAACTATATTTAGAGCAGCATATACTTATGAACAAAATACAAACTTTAGAGAAAATAAACCAAGCTTTAAAGGAGGGAATAACTAATGGCAAGAGAAGATTATGAAGTAGTAATTGGATTAGAGGTGCACTGTGAACTCTCAACAAAAACAAAAATATTTTGTTCATGTTCAGCAGAATTTGGAGGAGAACCAAATACACATTGTTGTCCAATATGTATGGCGATGCCAGGAACTTTACCAGTATTAAATGAGAAAGTTGTAGAATATGCAGTAAAAGCGGGACTTGCTACTAACTGTACTATAGAAAAAAATAGTAAAAATGATAGAAAAAATTATTTTTACCCAGACCTTCCAAAATCATATCAAATATCACAATTTGATAAACCGCTTTGTTATGATGGATATGTAAATATTGAAACAGAAGATGGAGAAAAAAGAATACGAATAGAAAGAATACATATAGAAGAAGATGCTGGAAAATTAAATCATGATGAATATGGAAGAGGAACATTTGTAGATTTAAATAGAGCAGGAGTTCCTTTAATAGAAATTGTTTCAAAACCAGACTTAAGAAGCGCAGAAGAAGTAGAAAAATATTTGAGAAAATTAAAATCAATATTTGAAGATATAGAAGTTTCTGACTGTAAGATGGAGCAAGGGTCTTTAAGAGCAGATGTAAATGTATCTGTTAGAAAAAAAGGTTCAAAAGAATTTGGAACAAGAACAGAAACAAAAAACATGAACTCTTTTAGAAGTATAGTAAGAGAAATAGAATACGAGGCTGAAAGACAGATAGAAGAATTAGAAGCTGGAAATACAATAACACAAGAAACATTAAGATGGGATGATATATCTGGAAGAACATTTACAATGAGAGATAAAGAAGATGCAGAAGATTATAGGTATTTTCCAGAACCAGATTTAGTATCAATACAAGTATCTGATGAATATATAGAAAATATAAGAAAAAGTTTACCAGAATTGCCTGAGAGTAGAAAGAAAAGATATTTATCAGAATATAAATTAACAGAAAAAGCAGCAAATTTTGTTGTATCTTCAAAATATTATTCAAACCTTTTTGAAGAAGCAACAAAAATCTGTAATAATCCAAAAACAGTTGGAAATATGATTATGTCAGATGTTGCAAGAATTTTAAATGAAAGAGAAGAAGAGCCAGAAGATTTAAAATTTACAGGAAAAGAATTAGGAGAACTTGTAATTTTAATAGATAAAGGAACAATAAGTTCAGCAATAGCAAAAAAAGTTTTACAAGAATTATTTAATGAAGTTAAAATGCCAAGTGAAATTATTGAGGAAAAAGGATGGGTACAAATTTCTGATGAAGGAGCTATAAAAGAAGTAGTTGTAAAAATATTAGAAAATAATCCTCAATCAATAGCAGATTACAAAGCTGGTAAAGATAAGGCTTTAGGATTTCTAGTTGGGCAAGCTATGAAGGAAACTAAAGGAAAAGCAAATCCTCAACTACTAAATAAATTATTTTTAGAAGAACTTAATAAATAGAAAAAAGAAATCAATTTAGAATGAGAAATTATTTTAAATTTATTTTTTTATTTTAAATTTATATTTTTTTAAGTAT